>CAYWUD010000404.1:0-2385 GCA_964461355.1 uncultured Pseudomonadales bacterium
TCCAACACCTGCGAACTGGTGTTCGAGGACTGTCCGGTGCCCAAAGAGAACCTCCTCGGCACACTCAACGGCGGGGCCCGGGTGCTGATGAGCGGACTCGATTACGAGCGCACCATCCTCGCCGCAGGCCCGGTGGGCATCATGGCCGCCTGCCTCGATCTGGTGCTCCCGTATGTGCACGAACGCCAGCAGTTCGGTCAGCCGATCGGCGAATTCGAGCTCATTCAGGGCAAGCTCGCCGATATGTACAGCACCTTCTCCGCCTGCCAGAGCTACCTGTACGCCGTCGCCCGCGCCTGTGATCGCGGCGCCGTCTCGCGCAAGGACGCCGCCGGGGTGATTCTCTACACCGCCGAGCGCGCCACCCGGATGGCGCTCGATGCGATTCAACTGCTGGGCGGCAACGGCTACGTCAACGAGTTCCCCGCCGGACGTCTGCTGCGCGATGCCAAGCTGTACGAAATCGGCGCCGGCACCAGCGAAATCCGCCGCATGCTGATCGGCCGCGAGCTGTTCGAGGAGAGCCGCTGATGGCAAAGCTGCTCTCCAAGATCCAGCCCAACAGCGACCCGTTCAGGACCAACGCCGAGGCCCTGAGAGCCGAGCAGGCCAGGCTGGATGCGCTGATCGCCAAGGTGCATCAGGGCGGCGGCCCGGAGGCGCTCAAGCGCCATACGGACAAGGGCAAGCTGCCCCCGCGCGAGCGCGTCGAGCGCCTGCTCGATGCCGGCACACCGTTCCTCGAGCTCTCCCCGCTGGCCGCGCAGGATGTCTACAGCGAGGCCGTGCCCGGCGCCGGGGTGATCAGCGGCATCGGCCAGATACGCGGCGTGCAGTGCCTGATCATCGCCAACGATGCCACCTGCAAGGGCGGCACCTACTACCCGCTGTCGGTGAAAAAACACCTGCGCGCGCAGGAGATCGCGGCGCAGAACCGCCTGCCCTGCATCTATCTGGTCGACTCGGGCGGCGCCAATCTGCCCAATCAGGATCAGGTGTTCCCCGACCGCGACCACTTTGGACGCATCTTCTTCAATCAGGCCCGCATGTCGGCGGCGGGCATTCCGCAGATCGCGGTGGTGATGGGCTCCTGTACCGCCGGCGGCGCCTATGTGCCGGCGATGAGCGATCTGACCATCATGGTGCGCGGTCAGGGCACCATCTTTCTGGCCGGCCCGCCGCTGGTGAAGGCGGCCACCGGCGAGACGGTCAGTGCCGAGGAACTCGGTGGCGCCGAGCTGCACTGCACCACCAGCGGCGTGGCCGATCAGCTGGCCGAAAACGACGCCCACGCGCTGCAACTCGCCCGGGAGGCGGTGGCCAGCCTCAACTGGCAGCCGCAGGGCACATTGCTGCGCCGTACGCCGGAGCCGCCCGCCTATCCGATCGAAGAGCTCTACGGCATTGTCGGTACCGATCTTAAACGCCCCTTCGAAGTACGCGAGGTGATCGCCCGGCTGGTGGACGGCTCGCACTTTGACGAATTCAAGGCCGGCTTTGGCGAAACCCTGGTGACCGGCTTTGCCCATCTTGAGGGCTATCCCATCGGCATCGTCGCCAACAACGGCGTGCTCTTTAGCGAATCGGCGCAGAAGGGGGCGCACTTTATCGAGCTCTGTGCCCAGCGGCGGATTCCGCTGCTGTTTCTGCAGAACATCACCGGCTTTATGGTCGGCCGCCAGTTCGAGGCCGAGGGGATCGCCAAGCACGGTGCCAAGATGGTTACCGCCGTTGCCTGCGCCCGGGTGCCGAAGTTCACTCTGGTGATCGGCGGCAGCTTCGGCGCCGGCAACTACGCCATGTGCGGGCGCGCCTACAGCCCCAATTTCCTCTGGCTCTGGCCCAATGCACGGATCTCGGTGATGGGCGGCGAACAGGCGGCCAATGTGCTGGCCCAGGTCAAGCAGGAACAACGGGCGCGCCGCGGCGAAGCCTGGAGCGCCGCCGAACAGGCCGCGTTCAAGGCGCCGATCCTCGCGCAGTACGAACGCCAGGGCCATCCCGTTTATGCCAGCGCCCGTTTGTGGGACGATGGCGTTCTGGACCCGGCCCAGAGCCGTCAGACCCTGGCTCTGGCGCTGGCGGCGAGTCAGAATGCGCCCATTCGCGAAAGCCGCTTCGGCCTGTTTCGCATGTAAAAGGATCTCCCATGGACTCTGTCATCAGCCTTCATATCGACCCGCGCCGGGTGGCCTATCTGAACCTCAACCGGCCGGACAAGCTCAATGCCATCGACGAGCAGATGATCCGGGAGCTGCGCGCGGCCCTCGACCGGATACAGGCCGAGCAGGCCCGTGTACTGGTACTGGCGAGCTACGGTCCGCACTTTTGCGCCGGCGCCGATCTGGGTTGGATGCAGCGCATGGTGCAGTTCTCCGAAGAGGA
>CAYWUD010000405.1:0-2375 GCA_964461355.1 uncultured Pseudomonadales bacterium
GGCGCCGGACGTGATCATGATCGGTGAGGTGCGGACTCGGGAAACCATGGAATACGCCGTTGCCTTTGCTGAAACCGGTCACCTGTGTCTGGCAACCCTGCACGCCAACAATGCTAACCAGGCGCTGGATCGAATCATTCACTTCTTCCCGGCCGACCGGCATAGCCAGACCTGGATGGATCTGTCGCTGAACCTGCGTGCCATCGTGGCGCAGCAGCTGGTGCCGACTCCCGATGGCAAGGGGCGGCGCGCGGTTATAGAAGTGCTGCTCAACACCCCCTTGGCTGCGGACCTGATCCGCAAGGGCGAGGTGCACGAGCTCAAGCCGCTGATGAAGCGTTCGACCGAGCAGGGCATGCAGACCTTCGACCAGGCCCTGTTTGCCCTCTACAGCAATGGTGAGATCACCTATGAGGATGCGCTGGCGTACGCCGATTCTCCGAACGACTTGCGTCTGATGATCAAGCTTGAATCCGAGTCCGATGCCGAGCATCTGGGAGGCATGGCCGATGGCCTGAGCCTGGAGGACAGTGACAGCGATGACCATGGGCATCGGTTGATCTAGACCCATAAAAAAAGCGCCTTGAAGGCGCTTTTTTTATGGGTCGATTTTTCCTGAATTCTAGACCTCGCTGTTGCCATGACAGGCTGCCTGGCCGTCGGGGCTGTTCAGCCAGCTTTCCAGAATCAGTTGTGCCGCAAGGCTGTCGATCGGGGCGTTCGTGTAGTTGCCGTCATGTCCGAGCTTGCGTGCCCAGTCCTTCGCTTCAAAGGAACTCAGCCGTTCATCGCGAGCGAACCAGGGTTTGCCAAAGCGACCGTACAGGCGATTGCCGAACTTGCGTGCGCGCTGACTCATGGTGCTGTCGCTGCCATCCATGTTGAGGGGAATGCCCACAACGAAGGCGTCGGGCTGCCATTCCTGGATCAGCTGAGCAATCTGCTCCCAGTTGGGTGTGCCGTTCTGGGCTTTCAGTGGCGGCAGGGCATTGGCCGTGCCGGTGACGGCCTGGCCGATGGCCACGCCGATGTTACGCAGGCCGAAGTCGAAGGCCAGCAGGGTGCGAATAGGGTGCTTCATGGGGAATCCGGAAATTGGGCCGTCAGGCGTGGCCTACTTCGGCGCTGAGCTGGTGCAGGTTGATGCCGAGCTTGGCCGCTGCTGCAGCCAGGCGCAGCGGAGCTGGAATTTCGAACAGGATATGCGGATCGGCCGGACAGGTCAGCCAGCTGTTGTCCATCAGCTCCTGTTCCAGCTGGCCTGCGCCCCAGCCGGCATAACCGACCGAGAGCAGGTAGTGGTCGGGTGTGCCCTGATCATCCGCCAGCGCCTGCAACAGATCACGCGATGTGGTCAGCCAGAGCTCTCCGTCGAGCTGTAGGGATGAATGCCACGGGCCAGGCACACTGTGCAGGACAAACCCGCGCTCCAGGCCAACCGGGCCGCCGGCGCACAGATGGCGGCCGAGGTGCGGGCTTTTCTCCTGACTGACGATCTCCATCGGCGGCAACACATCCGCCAAGGTCAGGTCGGTCATCTGGTTGACTACCAGGCCCATGGCGCCCTCTTCGTCGTGCTCGCAGATATAGATCAGCGCGTTCTCGAAATAGCTTTCCCGAAGACGCGGAGTGGCGAGCAGAAACTGGCCGCGAAGGCTCTGGTGTGCGTGTGATACGTCCATGCTCTAAGTATTGATGCTGGTGCGGGCCAAGGCAACAGGACGGTTGGTTCAGCCGCCGCTCAGGTAGTTGCCGCGCTCGAAGCGCCAGGTGCGGATGATGCGCAGCTCGTCGTATTTGCGAGCCAGTTCGCCGGTAAAGGGTGCGTAGGGGGCTGCCAGCTTGACGATACGCAGAGCCGCCTCATCGAGTACGGGATGGCCGGATGACTCGTTGATCTGCACATGCTTGAGCTGACCGTTTGCCTGAATCAGTACTTCCAGCCGCAACTGGCCAAAGAGTTTTTGCCGGCGCGCTTCTTCCGGGTAGTTGATGTTGCCGAAGCGCTCGACCTTGCGGCGCCATGCGTCCAGATAATAGGCCGCAATATCCTTGCGGCTGGAGGCGGCATTGATGGTATGTACCTTCGGCCGTTTGGCGTAGACCTGTCGCTGGTTGGCCAGCTGAGCCTGCAGGCTGGCGATTTCGGCATTCAGATTCAGCGGTTTGCGCGTGCGGCGCTCCTGCTGTTCGCCGGTGCGCTCAAGCGCGTTGTGCTGATCGCTGTTGATGCTTTGCGCGCGGGTATTCTGGGTCACCAGACGTTTGCGCTCCTGATTGCTTTGCTGGGGTTTGACTTCTGCCTGTGGCAGAGGCGTCAGTTCCCGCAGGCGGCTGTCGCTGAGCAGCGGCTGTTGGTCGGTGGTGGTCTTATT
>CAYWUD010000406.1:0-1062 GCA_964461355.1 uncultured Pseudomonadales bacterium
AAATACGCTTTCATCTAAAAGGTTCATAAGAGTATTCCATTTAAAATCTACAGACCCTAAAGATTGTCTCTCAGCTCCCTCTCCTGTGAATACTGTAATGTACCGTAAATCTTCATCAAGCAGAGTCCAGTAATTCACCCCTATTGAAGTTCGCTTTCCTAAAAATATTCCTGCCGCATGACTGTATCCATCTCTATAAGCATCAAACATATACTGGGAGTATGAGTTAGGAGCAAACCGAACAAAAACTACTTTTCTATCAGGATTCATAGAGGTAACTCCATCTAAAATAAAACTCTGTAACTCTACAGGAAAATCTTGATGAATAAAAATAGGAATACTATCTTCATCTGATCCCTCTCTTGCAGCAACTTCCAAAGCCCTACCCGCTGCATACAACCCTGGTTCCATATCAATAAGAATAGGTATAGCATTAGACCTATCTAGAGTAACCTCCGCATCTAAGGGTAAAAAGTAGTACACTCTTCTCTGTATTTCATCAAACCACACATCCTCTAAGGCTGTACTTAATAAAGGACTTATAAGCAGAGGTCGGTCATCAACAATTTCATAGTTTTGTGCATTTTTAATCAAAGAAACAGTAGATTCTTCACTAATAAGAAAGAGATCTTCCGATCGAATATTCTCATCTGCATAATACTCCACCCAAAGAGGATCTGATACAATAAGTACCGGTGATAAGTTACCGAGAACGCGTTTCCCTCCACAGCTTACTAAAAGAGGGAGTATTGCAACTAGAAAGATCAGAGGTTTCTTCATACCGTAAGTATAAAGATTCTTAGTTTATTGTTCAATAAGAAAATACCCATTGAACAGGCTCTCCATCAACATAAAGAGGTTCTCCAGAGGAAAGAAACACTTCAATAGAGATACTTTTCCGCGTAATATACACCATAAGATAGTGTGGTTCTTCAAAGAGGTACTGAAGACCGGTTTCCGAAGAGGCCTCCCTTTTATTTGAAACACTCCCATTACCTCCAGTTCCCCAAAAGTGCAGATTCTTGGGTCCGAATGAGAACTTGTAATACTGAAGCCCTCCGG
>CAYWUD010000406.1:1072-2367 GCA_964461355.1 uncultured Pseudomonadales bacterium
CCGGTATCACCATAAAAAACAAAGGGAATATCTAAATCATAGAAAATACCCATAAGACTTGACCAGTAGGGAATATCTCCCGATGATTCCTCTCCGGAGCTTCTAAAAAACGGATTACTATGTATCCCCACAAAGGTGTATCCTGAGAATGGTTCAGCAAGCATATCCCTTACCCATGCAAGATGTTCTGTACTCTGGTTTCTTGGGTTAATTATTGCAATTCTAACCAGTTCACCATACTGTACGGTATAATCTCCATAGGGACTGTAAGTGCTAGGAAACAGCTCCGTTAAAAACTCTATATTTGAGGCATCATAATCACTTACACTCGGACCAGGCAGAAGAGGAACCTCCATACTGTAAGGGAAAAAGTTTCGAAAGGTCTGTGCTTTTGGCCGTAGAAAAATATTATATGTGAGGAATTGATCAAAAGACATGATCATATCGGGGTGTTGCATCTTAATACTTTTACTTATTTCTTGTGCTTCACTACTCTCTCCATTTACATAAGATCCACCACCTAAAATAGCAATAGAGACAGAATCTTCCTCTAACTTAGGGGTGTTAAATTTATGAATAGTTGTACCCCCATCAATCGTGTAATAGTAGAGTGTATTTGGCTTAAGTGCAACAATATCAACATGGTGGTATCTACCCTCCTCTGTTTTTTGACTTAAGATCATACGGTTAGGAGAAACCCCATATAAAAGTTCTCCCTCAACCTTTTTTGAAGAAACCCAGTTTATAGAAATTTTAAAGGACCTATCCTGAACCAGAGTTACATACGGCTTATTATACAAGTCTGTACTACTACCAAAAGGCCCTGTTGCACAGCCAAAAAGAAAGGAGATAGTAAGAGCAATAAGAAAAACAAACTTTTTCATATCTCAATATATCAAATTCATAGAGGTTCAACAACTGGATACAGTGTCACTTTACCGATTACAAGACTCCCTCCTCTAAAAAGGAGTAATATTCTGTTTCTGTAAAAATAAGATGATCCAACAGAGGAATATCTAAGAGGTCACCAACCTGCTTAAGATGATTGGTAACAGACACATCCTCCCTGCTTGCCACAACGGACCCAGAAGGGTGATTATGGGCAACGATAATAGCGGTTGCTCTATCTTTTAAAGCTTGAGAAAACACCTCTCTTGGATGAACAAGTGTTCTATTTACTAGCCCAACAGAAACAACCTGAACACCAATGATTTCATGGGCTCCATTGAGATGTACTGATAAAAAGTGTTCTTGTGGACGATCTGCGTAGTGTCTAATATAGGGAAGAAGGCTCT
>CAYWUD010000407.1:0-2357 GCA_964461355.1 uncultured Pseudomonadales bacterium
GTTGCTGCGGGAGTTCTTTTACGAATAGTTCCTCTGCTTGTAGGATAATAGATAGTACATATAACTTGGGAGGTTGCCTTGCAACCTCCTTTTTTTTGCACAAAAAAGCTCTCTAGACACACTACCCAATAGAGTTTATAGTATCCCAAGGAGCTTCTATGGTATTCTTCATTATATTACTTCTCTTAGGTATAGCTCTTGCTGTTATGGTAGGAAGAACCCTCTCAATGAAAGAGAAACGGTACTTCTCAGAGAGCACAGTCTCGTCAACACCACCCCTAGAACAAACCGTACAGAGATTAAGTAAAATTATTACTTTTCCAACGGTAAGTCACAATATTCCAGAGGAGACCGACTGGAGTATATTTTTCAAGCAAGAACAGTGGTTAGAAGAGACCTACCCTCTCGTGCATAAAAATCTTTCAAAACAGATATTTAAAGAGCATTCAATACTTTTTACCTGGAATCCCCCTACCCAATCAACAAAGAAGCCAATTATGCTTATGGCTCACCTTGATGTTGTTGATGGGGGTATTTCCAATGAGTGGGAACACCCTCCATTCTCTGGAATCATAGATAATGACCGTGTATGGGGACGGGGCACCTTAGATATAAAATTTCAGGTTATCACAATCCTTGATTCAGTGGAACACTTACTTTCACAGGGGTTCACTCCCAACAGAACAGTATATATTGCCTTTGGTCATGACGAAGAGGTTCTTGGTACAGGAGCACCTGCTATGGCTGAGTGGTTTAGAACAAAAGGAATCAGCTTTGATCTTATTCATGATGAAGGTGGAGCTGTTACCTCTGGTGTTATCTCTACCATACGGGGGCAACAAGCAACCATAGGTGTGAGTGAAAAAGGTTGTGCTAACATTGAACTGCGTGCATCCGCCTCAGGGGGACACACTTCAATGCCACCTCAACAGAATAGTCTCAACCTTATAGCACAAGCAATCTACCAGATAGAAAAGAACCCCCTCCCCACAAGACTCACCTCAGTTACTCGCCAAACCTTTACCACCTGTGCTCCTCGAATGAGCAAACCACTTCAATGTATTATGGCAAACCTCTGGCTTTTCAAGGGGATGCTTCTCAAAAACCTCAGCAAAAATCCAACAACGAATGCTCTAGTACGAACCACCTTTACTCCAGTAATTGCCAAAGCGGGAGATGAAGAAAATGTGATTCCTCTTCATAGCATGGCGCACATAAATGCTCGCCTTCTCCCTGGGCATAGTTGTGATACAGCAATGGCTCACCTAAATAAAGTAGTTCCAAAAGGAGTTTCTGTACATCTCAAACAAGGAGTTGATCCCTCACCTATCTCTAAAACAGATACAGAGATATATGAGCTCTTTGCAACTACTGTACAACAAACCTTCCCTGAGGCCATTATAGCTCCCTATCTTATGATAGGAGGAACAGACTCAAAGTACTATGCAGATCTTTCAGATCATGTATTAAGATTCTCCCCCTACCTACTCAATGCAGAAGAACTTGGGAGTATGCACAACAATAACGAATCTATATCCTTTACAAATATTGAGAGAGGAGTTCATTTTTACCTGCAACTTATCCAGAATTTTTGTGTAGATAAGAAATAGAATGTATTAATATTTAAGAACCCTATCAAAAAACCTAGCTACCCGAGGGTCACTGGGGTTCTCAAAAATATCCTGTGGAGAGCCTTGTGCAATAACTCCACCATCTCCAACAAAAAGAACTTCCTCTGCTGCAACCCGAGCAAAGCCCATTTCATGGGTAACTAAAATAGTCTCAATTCCATCATTCTCTACTTCCCGAATAATATCAAGAACTTCTGCAGTGTACTCTGGATCCAAGGAGCTTGTTGGTTCATCTAAAAAGAGCACCTCTGGCTGTATTGATAGTGCCCGTGATATAGCCACCCTCTGCTTTTGGCCTCCTGATAGTTGGCTAGGCTTTTTATCTTTATGATGAATCAGTTCAAACCGAGACAGAAGATCTTCTGCTTGGGATATAGCATCATCCCGAGAAACTCCGTGAATTTTTATAAGAGGAAGTGTTATATTTTCTAAAGCTGTTATATGAGGGAAAAGATTGTAGTTTTGAAATACCATCCCCACCCGCTTTCGGTACTCCCGTAGATTTTCATCGTGGTAATCGATAACGCGCCCATTCAAAGTAATCTCTCCTGAATCAGGCTTCTCCAATCCCCCTAAAATTCGGAGTAGCGTGGTTTTACCTCCTCCAGAAGGCCCTAAAAACACAACAGACTTAACTTGATGAATTGAAACATTTACGTTGTCGAATACCTGAAGAGATCCAAAACTTTTACACATATTTCGTATATTAAGAGTCATAATGAAACC
>CAYWUD010000408.1:0-2345 GCA_964461355.1 uncultured Pseudomonadales bacterium
CATCGAGATACTGCTGGGCACACCCACCGTTGGCGAACTGATCAAGCGCGGCGAGGTCACCGGCATCAAGGAAGTGATGAAAAAATCCGAGGCCGCCGGCATGCAGACCTTCGATACCGCGCTGTTTCGGCTGTATCAGGACGGCCGAATCGATCTCGAGGAAGCAATCCGTAACGCCGACTCGGCGAACGATCTGCGGCTTCGCATCAAGCTGGCCAGCAACGATGACGAAACACCCGCAGCCCCGAGCAACGGCAGCGGCCTGACCCTGAGCATCGAACCGGTCGAATCGCCCGAGGATGACGACGACACTCGCCCGGAGTAATCCCGAGCGGCAACCAATACTCACAAAACGTCATTGGTTGGAAAAAATCGTATTTTTTCGTCCTTGATCACAGAAGAACCTTCTGCGCAGAGCCGACAACTTCTACAATCGGCTCCTCGCGAGAGTCCGGCCGCCGACGCGGCCCGTCAACTGATTAAGGATCCAACCATGAAACGTTTTGCCCTGGTTACCGCTGCTGTAATCGCCCTGGCTGGCTGCGCCGGTCAACAGACCGAAACCACCGAACAAACCGCTGTTGAGCCGGCTGTAACCGCTCCGGTTGCCGCAGAAAAATCCGAACTGCTGCTGCTGTGGGAACGCCACTGCAACCGTGAAGCGCTGAGCGTTGAAGAGATGCAGACCATCGCCAACAGCGAAATGCCGGCCGAACTGACCGGCAAGTGCTTCAGCAAGTAAGGCGCTGCGGGCGACAGACAAAAAAAACCGGCGCCTGGCGCCGGTTGATCAAATGAATCCAGCTATGGAGTAGGCACTGGAATCTTGTTGCTTGCCTGAGTATAGACTGTCGCCCCACTTTGAAAGTTCCCTCCGTTATCCTGTTTTTTTCCCGCCCGTTTCTCGAGTCGACTGTACGACTGGGATAAGCTTGCCCTTCGACGATCTGTCCTCAGTCACAAGGGAGTCTTCATGCGTTCAATCTGTGTGTTCTGTGGTGCCCGACCGGGTCAGCCTGCCCAGCAGGAAGCGGCGCGCGCACTGGCCCAAACGCTGGTCGAAAACGGCCAGACCCTTGTCTATGGCGGCGCCAAATCCGGGATCATGGGGCTGATTGCCGACACGACCCTCGCACTGGGCGGCCGCGTCATCGGCGTGATGCCCGAACACCTGGTCAACCGTGAAGTAGCCCACCGGGGCCTGAGCGAACTTCATATCGTCAAGACGCTGGAGGAGCGCAAGGCCAAGATGGCGGCGCTGGCCGACGCCTTTGTGGCACTGCCCGGCGGCATCGGAACTCTGGATGAGCTCTTTGAAATGCTCACCTGGTCACAGCTCGAGCTACATTTCAAACCCAGCGGGCTACTGAATGTGGACGGCTACTACGATCATCTGATCGCCTTCCTCAAGCGCGCCGAAGACGATGGCCTGATTCTCAAACCGCATATCGACTGGCTGTTCTACGCCGACCAGAGCGTCCCCCTGCTGGCCGAGATGCAGGCACGCTGGGCCCTGTATAACGACTGATGTCGACAAAGAGCGGCAGTCAGAAGCCTGAAATAGTGTTACTGACCGGACAAAAACCCCGTTCAGACGGCTGCCGCTAACGATTTAGGTAGAAGTCGAAACACGAATCACTTTGACATCTGCGCGCAAATCCCTAGAATAGCGCCTCGTTGTTTCGGTGCGGGGTGGAGCAGCTTGGTAGCTCGTCGGGCTCATAACCCGAAGGTCGTTGGTTCAAATCCAGCCCCCGCTACCACATAAAAAAAGGCCGATCACTGATCGGCCTTTTTTTATGTGGCATTTACCGCCGCCTTCAGCCCAGCGGCGCACTCGGTAGCAACTGCTCATGCAGCCAGTTCTTGGCTTCCAGTACCGTAGGGAAAAACGCACAAGGTTCCTTGGCGCGAAAATACACCTTGGCCAGAATACCCTGGACCAGATCGGCATGGGGAATGGAGCGATCGAGCACGATCGCGGTGGCCTTGCGCCCGATGCGCTGGCCCACGCGAACACTGTCGAGAATGCTCAGCGCCAGATCGTAATCAACCTCCACCTGACCGCTGATCTCGATCAGCATTGCCCAGGGCGCGCCCGCAAGCTGTTGCTGCAAAGGCTCCACGTCCTGGACAAAACGCGCGAAGAGTTCGGGCTCGAACTGACCCCACACTTGGGTGCAGATCAACGTGCCATCCAGCACTACACGAAAGCCCGAGCCCTCGGTGACTCCTGCCATGCTCACTCCTTAGCCACGAACCGCATCGGCTTTCGCATTTCCCTGCATAAGGGCAGGTACTAGCCGATAAATGGCGCGTAGTCATACGAATATTTATTGATCAGT
>CAYWUD010000409.1:0-2340 GCA_964461355.1 uncultured Pseudomonadales bacterium
TTGAGTCTGCAGATTATCAAGACATTACTCGACAGTTTGATGTAAACGTTTTTGGGCTTATGTCAGTAACAAAGGTGTTTCTCCCCCACTTCCGAAACCAGAGGAGAGGAGTTTTTATCAATATTTCTTCCGCCGGTGGTCGCGCTGGATTTCCTATGCATGCCCTCTATAATAGCTCAAAATTTGCAATAGAAGGGTTTTCAGAATCTCTCTGGCATGAACTTACTCCTATGGGAATTGGAGTAAAGCTGATAGAGCCAGGAAGTATTGCTACAAACTTTTATGGTCCCTCCGCAAATATACTGCCCCCGATGGATGACCCTCAATATAAAAAAATGCAAACGGTATGCTCCTTGCGTTGTAAAAAGTTCCGTACAAAAGGAGCACATCCCCAAAAAGTTGCTAAAGTAATTTATAAAGCAGCCACAGGAAGAAAACAGAAACTTCGCTACCCTGTCACAGCTGAGGCACGATGGCTATCTATAGGAATGCGGTTTCTTCCTCAAAGATGGATACGAAATATTATTGGAAGAGTATTCTTAGGATCTCAAGCTGATTTTTCAGACCCATCTCTCTCTGACAAAGAGTAACCTATTTACATGTACCCACACATCACTCGTGTGTGCTCTACATACTAGAGATATTTATTCCAGGAAGATCCAGAAAAAAGTCTTTATCAAACACCATAGGAGTAGTTTGAAAACCAGGACTAAACTCTCCCCATATAACTCTTTTCACCGCCTCTAAAGATGAGTGTACCGTATAGCTATAGGGGTCTGGAGTGGTGATAAGGAACTTTACTTCATCACCCTTTTCATTACTCCCTATAATATATACAGAGGAGTTTTGACGACGACGCTCTTCATCGGTTGGGCCGTAAGGCTCTTGCTCTAAACGTTTTGCCAAATACTGTTTTACAAAGGGTAATTTATAGAAATAGTATCGCCACCCTTTTCCTGCAATCCAACGGGTTAAAGGAGAATCCGATGGAATATAGGTAGTAATATTCGCAATACTTGTTGTGTAAGCAGTAGTAATAACCGCACCCCAAGGAACAGATTGCCACCGTTTTCTGGCCCCCTCAAAGGGTGACCGCTCATATCGAGGACGAACCGTATAGTGAAGCCACCCTCCTCTTCGCTCTACAATCCCCCGAGAAATACTAGGAACAAAACTTTTTAATGTTCCTCGGGAAACTCGATCAATACCAGAAATAAATATTTTCAGACTATCTACATCAGGTAACATTTCTCTTACCATTTGACCAGCATAGTCCATAAGAGTCATGCCAAATCCAACTCCAGGAAGAAGCATAACACCAGAGTCTTTAGCCACAAGATCTAAGGAGCTTTGACACATCATAAGAGGGGCAAGTTCAAAGGATAAATCCAAATAGTGAACACGCTTATTCAAGCACGCCTCAATAAGAAGAGGTGCCGTTTGCCCGTAGGGTCCTGCAACATTTAAAACCACAGGAACTTCGGTAACTGCATCTTCCATTACAAGACGATCCTTAAGAGAAAACACCCTATAGGGAACTCCGTAATAGTTGGCAAGCGTCATGAGTTTTGCCTCATCCCTACCAGCTATAATGGGAGACATTCCAAGTTTTACTGCCTGCTCTAATATTAAAGAGCCTGTATAACCAGTAGCTCCATATAAGAGGAACTTGTATTCCATTCCTCACCTCTCCTCTGTTTTTCCCCATAATAGAAGTATTTTCATATTTATGCAAGTGATTCACTCCACGCTCTTTGGGCTTGCACTCTAGCCCCTTCCCTGATACAGTATGTGCTGAGGTGAAGCGTGCTAAAAATATCTAATCTCACATATCCAATAACCCCTTCTTTTGGGTTTCAAGATGTGTCCCTGCGATTCAAGGGTGGTGAAAAAGTAGCTATATTGGGTGGATCCTATTCAGGGAAACAAACACTTATTATGCTCATTACTGCTCAAAGACACCTCCCTACAGGGGATTCCCTCATTGAGATAGATGGAGTTCCCTGCGAAAGAAACCCTAACTATTTAAGCCAATACGCTCTCATTCCAGAAACCCCTAGTTTACCCTCCATAAAGATGTATCATTATGCGGAATACATGGGGTCTCTGTATCCCACCTTCGATATGAAAAAGTTTTTTCACTACAGTAATATGCTTCAAATAGAGGCAGAGTGGAATCTAAGGAAACAGCCTCTTGGGGTACAAAAGAAATTCCTTCTTGCTCTTAGCCTATCCATACAACCGCCTCTCATTATTGCCTCAAACCTCTTTTATCATATTACCCCACCCGATGGGGAGCTGATACGTACCGCTATTCATAATTACCATGAAAAAGATAGT
>CAYWUD010000410.1:0-2338 GCA_964461355.1 uncultured Pseudomonadales bacterium
GGGGCGCATTCCCCCCACCAGGCAAGAAGGTGGCGGAAGTACGCCAGCATGAAGATCAGTGACGATCGAGATAAGCTTTCAGGGCCCAGGCCTCGGGGCATAGGCGATTGAGCCACAGGCCGATCGGCACCGTGCCAAAATCACTGTCGGAAAATTGCACGCGCGCAGGATCCAGAGCCAGCGCCTGCATCAGCTCCCTGCCGCTGAACGAATCGCCAAAGCTGTAATCCACCCGACCACGCAACAGAAGCTGCAACCCCTGCCCCGGTGTTTCCACATCCACCAGAATCAGACCGGCCTCAAGCATCTGCGCTCCGGGCCCCGCGGTACGGGTATTAGCACGCAGCATGGCGACACGCCGGCCCTTGAGTTCCTCCAGCCCGGACCAGCGAAAAGGGGCCGATTGGCGCAGCCGATACAGCCCAAGGCGCACCGGTTCGGCATCGAGACGAAGCTCCAGCGCATCGGTATCGGACGGAGCCGGCGGATAGAAACTGGCGCACCAGTGCCCGTGCAGCATATGACGCTGCGCTCTGGCCGGCGGCAGGAATTCTGCGGAAATCTGAAACGGGGATGCACCCAGACGCGCGTTAAGCAGCGCAAAGCCTAGGCCACGGTCGGGGCGCTCAACCGTGGTAAAGGGTGGATACTCGATGGCAATAACCTGCACTTCGGTCCGCGTCGGGTCCTCGGCGAGGCACAGCGCCGCCGTCAACAAACCGGCACTTGCAAGATAACCCAGCGTTTTTGCACCCATACAACACACCGCTCAGGAACAGGCCAGCCGCTACCTTACGCCGTTCCCTGAACGCATGCCAGAACCTGCCCGGCACGCGCCACAGCATGCCCGAGCAGAACATCTAGTCTTAAAACGATTATGTCACTCCGTTCCATTTCGAGGGCTTCGCCATGCAACCGATCCGGCCTTTCTGCCCGCTCTTCGCGCTTGTCGTTGCCGCCCTGCCACTGCCCTGCGCGTTGGCAGGCGATTATCGCCTGTCGATCAACGGCGCGGTACACGAGCTCTCCCTCGATCAGCCTCTCGACATTGTCGGCCCGGATGGCGCAGCCCTGAGGCTGGAACTGAGCCAGAAGCCGCTGCAACATTTTGCCGGCCACCTGTTTGCCATGCAGCACCCCCGCGAACTCAAACCGAGCACCTCCGATCTGGGCGACAACGTCTACCAGACCATGATGGCCACCCCACGGGGAACGGCCGTGATCGTGCAGGAATATCTGGACATGAATCCTGAACTGCTCGTTGACCTGATGATCCGCGAACTGACCAAGGAGGAACGCGATTACGGTTATCGCTACGAGGAACAGCCCATCGCGGTCAACGCCGGCACCTACCGCCTGGCCGGAAAAGAGGCACGTACAACCTATGCCGGTGAAGTCTGGACACGCACCGTCTACGCACTGGGCGAGCGTGACCGGGGCCTGCTGATCGTGACCATGATTGAAGAAGATGGCACCCACGAGGAGGAGCAGAAGCTGATCGATCAGTTCTGGCAGAGCCTCGATCTCTCGCGCCTGTCATCACCGCCCCCCGAAAACGCGGCCTATTAGCGCTCAGGCAATGGCGTCGAAGGTTTCCTGCTGCGCCCGGGCAATCTCGCTCTGCAGCCATGCGCGCGCTTCGTGCAGATCATCGAAAAAACGCAGACTCTGGGGCAAGCCGGCATAGATCGCGGAAAACTGCTCCTCGACCAGTTCCTGCAGAATCACGTTATCGAACACCAGCGCGGTCGCCACGCGCCCCCGCGCAAGATCGGTGGCTGTCTTTTGCTGCAGCAGTGCGGCGGCATCGGGCAGCAACAGGGCTTCGCCCTGCACGATCGCCAGAAGCCCCCAGGCACCCTGTTCGAGAGGAGTACTGAGCAGGGCCAGCTCGTCGCGATACAGCTGTACCGCTTCGCGATTCCAGGGGCCGCGGGCGCGCAGAATCAGCATCGGACCATCGACCGATAAGGCATATTGCCCGTGTGGCGGAAGTTGCGTGCTACCCATAAGGCTGACCTGTTACTGACGCAGAGTTGACGGATTACGGCGGGCCACCTTAGCCGAGCGCTGTGCAAAATTCAGCCGTATAAACCACAGCAGCAGTTGGAACTGTGAACCAGTTCCGCCGGAAACCGCCAGGCGACAGCGGCTCCCGACAAGCGTGCGCTGCGGACCTGGCCTCGCTTCAGAAGGCCCCGTCATCTCTACCCGCCGAGGACTCATGCGCGGCCAGCTCGACCGCGAGCACGGCATGATCACTGATTGCGCACGCCGACCGCTCCCGTCCGCACTGGAAAACCGGCACGTCGTTCGGTTTAATGGCCCGGCACACAGG
>CAYWUD010000411.1:0-2335 GCA_964461355.1 uncultured Pseudomonadales bacterium
GCTCCTTCCTCATTAGATGTAATTATAAGAGGCAATCTGTTTCCTGCGGAGTCTACAACTTCAAGCTTACTAGTACTATCTATATGAAAGAAATCTTTCCATGGAATAAGTGATATGGTTACAGGATCATCTCGCCTATGAGCAGTTGGATTATAGATCATCAGTTTTCCATCTCCTCCAATACAGGGAGCAATAGCCTTCCCTGAATCTTCAAGCACCGATAGCCATGTATTAAGAGCCAATACTTCATCATTTTGAGCATACTCATAGGCAAGCGGTGTTGATGTACCAGGAAGAATATCGTGCATCTGGCTCCCTACCATGCGCTCCCATGCTGAGCGTATTTTTTCCTTAGGATACGGTAACCCAACAAGCTGAAAAGCAGTTACAGCAGCTAACTCTACAGCAAAAGCCATCTGCTCATTTTTACGATTCCAACGCTTCATAATGGCAACTGAGGTCAGTGTCCCTGCACTATGGTTAGTCAAGAGAAAGTCTCCACAATAAGAGTCCATTTGGTCTCGCTCATGAAAGGTAATTTTCGAGAAAAACTCTGTAGGAGAACCCTGCTTGACTTTAAGTGCAGACTGCCCAGAGTGCTTTATACTCCCAATAACTCTTTTTACAGAACCCTCTTTCGGAGCTCCTCCAATATCACCAACACCATAATATTGAAAAGATTTCCAAATCCCTTGGCTCTTACCTAATCGGTTAAGGCGCCCTAAACGACTAGGGCTAAGATGTACAGGGAGGTGAACTCGAGAAATGTACGCTCCTGGGTTTAACGCAGAAACTATGCTACTTCCATCAGCTGCTGTCCAAAGACCTAATTCAAAAGGGATACCAACAGCAGAGCCCCAAGTAAGCTTTTGACTTGAAAAACCAATAATACCACAATGATCCAGAATAGTTGGTAAATTTGCAGGAAACCCAAAGCAATCGGGTATCATATAGTCTTTACTGCTTTTACCAAAAAACTCCTTCTGTAACCGATCTCCATACAGTATGTTTCGTATGGTTGATTCGACTGAAGGGATCAATGCATCGGTCTCATCAAGACAAGTACCCGCAAGATGCCACCTCTCGGAAGCTACTAACTCTTTTACCTTTTCAAACTGTTCTGGATAATAATCTTTCATCATCTGATATCGAAGAGCTCCTGTAAAGTTAAACTGATACTCTGGATACTTTTGGAATAATGCTATATTTTCTTCAAGTGTTTTCTTGATGTATTTACAAATTGTAGTTGGGTACTCCCATCGCCATTGTGTATCTAGGTGGGCATAGGGAACCAAAAATATCTCTTTTTTCTCTTTCATACACTCATCTCCATATCATAAAAAATTATTTTTTCCTTGCTATATCGTACCAATGTGATATAATAAACTTAGTATATCAAGTTATATTCAAGTATATCACCTGATATATCACTTTGCAAGAAAAAGTTTCAAGGAGTTTTTATGAGCGAAGATAGTCGCCCTTTATATGAAATTATTTACCAGTATTATAAGAAGAAGATTACTAATAAAGAAATAACTGCTGGAACAAAACTACCATCTGAATCAGAAATATCTGAAGAGTTTCGAGTAAGCAGAATTACCGCTGTGAGAGCACTTAAAGAACTAGAACTCGCAAACATCATCTATCGAGTCAAAGGCAGCGGTAGCTTTGTAAAAGAAATGCAACCAGAAGTAGACAACACACCAGAAAAACATCTCTCCATTATCTCACTAGTTATACCATTTGAGGATACCTACTTTACAGATATTCTTGCAGGGATAGAAGATATAGCTGGTAAACACGACTATTTCGTGACAATTCATAACAGCTATGGTGATCCACTCAAAGAGAAACTTATTATTGAAGAAATAATTGCCCGAGGATCCCATGGGATTATTCTATACCCCTCTTCTACAAGTAAAAATATAGATCTCTACAGTGGATTGTTAATTGATAGATACCCGTTTGTAGTAATTGATAGAGAGCTACAAGGAATAGAGACGTCCCTTGTATTGGTAGATAATAAAAGGGCATTCTACGATATGACCAAGCATCTCATTGCAATGGGACATTAACGAATAATTTTCGTAGGAACATCTGTTTTTACTATATCCTCAGAACATGATAGGTATAGGGGTTTTTGTAAGGCACACCTAGAGAATCAAATTCCTCTTATGGAAAAACATGTGTATCAACACGAAGATAGTGAAAATATACCAAAAAACTATCGTACAGACCTAAACTCAGATGAGAGGGAGTGTCACTTTCTTTTTGATACACTAGCTAACCTGCCAATCCAAGAAAGACCTACCGCAATTGCAGCAGTAAATGACTC
>CAYWUD010000412.1:0-2325 GCA_964461355.1 uncultured Pseudomonadales bacterium
AGGGTAATTCCCTTGATCTTGGTCAGGATCGCCAGCGCATCATCGATACGCTGCTGCAGACTGTCGCGCAGCAGCAGGTCTTCCGGCGGATAGCCGCTCAGGGCGAGCTCCGGAAACAGAATGATGTCGGCCTCGAATTCATCCCGGGCGGTGATGGCCGCCTTGGCCATGCGATGGGCGTTGCCGGTAAAGTCGCCAACGAAGGTATTCAGTTGGGCCAGGGCGATGCGCAGCTGCTCAGAACTCATAGATATGTGCTTGCCTGCAGGTAGGGTAGGGTGACGGGCTATTTTCGGTAAAAGCGGGCACCGTGTAAAATTTATGTACCTTATGTTCAAGACCCAGAAGCCGCCATGCAGCCAGCCACGTATCCCCGTCCGGGATCCCGCTCCGAACCCTTTGTTCTGCGTATCTACAATCTGTACCGGCTGATTCTATCCTGCGGCCTGTTCCTGCTCTGTCTTACGGGCCTGGCCGATCAGTTGCTGCGGGCGGCGGATAATCCCTGGCTTCTGCCGTTCAGTTTCCTCTATCTGCTGTTCAACCTGATGACGCTGGGGCTACCTACAACCCAGGACGATACCGCCTACTTTACTGTGGCCAGTGTCGATATTCTGTTTCTGGCGCTGCTGTTCTGGCTGAGTTATGGCGCCCAGATCAACCTCGGCAATCTGGTGATCGTCGCCATTGCCGCCGGCAACATCCTGATTTCCGGGCGGCTCGGACTCCTCCTTGCGGCACTGGCCTCTCTGTTGGTACTGGGTATTTCGCTGACGGCCAGTCTGCAGACAGGGGTGGATCGGCATATCAATGCGGGCATGCTGGGGATTCTCTATTTTGTCACCGCCATCGTGGTGCAGCATCTGGCCGCGCAGCTGCGTCGCACGGAGGAGCTGGCGTTGCAGCGGCGGCGCGAAAACCTCTATCTGCAGCAGCTCAACACCCGGATCGTGCAGCGCATGCGTACCGGGATCATGGTGCTGAAGGGTAATGCCCGGGTAGTGATGATGAATCAGGCGGCCGGTCACCTGCTGGGTGTCGAGCCACAGGTGGCACCGCTGGTTGAGCTGGCACCGGCTCTGGCCGATCAGTTCTACCGCTGGCAGCGTAATCCGCAGCTGAAGAGCCTGCCGCAGCGCTATGGTGAAGAGGGCCCGCAGGTGAAGGCGAGCTTCAGCCATCTGGCGCATCTGCAGGAAGCGCATACGCTGGTGTTTCTGGATGACACCTCGGTGCTGGCGCAGCAGGCCCAGCAGCTCAAACTCGCATCGCTGGGACAGCTGACCGCCAGTATTGCCCATGAAATCCGTAATCCTCTGGGGGCGATCAGCCACGCCGGGCAGCTGCTGCAGGAAAGCGAGACCCTGACGGCGGCCGATCGCAAACTGGCCGAAATCATTGTGCGTCATTCGGATCGGGTGAACCGGGTGATCGAAAATATTCTCGGTCTCTCGCGCCGACGCGCCAGTCTGCCCGAGCGGCTGAATCTGGTGCTATGGCTGAAGGAGCTGCTGGCTGGCGAGGAGGTGCGCGGATTGATCCGTACCCCGGTAGCGCTGGAGGTCATCGGTTTTCAACCCAGCATCCAGTTCGACCCGAGCCAGCTGCAACAGGTGCTGATCAACCTGATCAGTAATGGCGTACGCTGTGCGCAGCAGGCGGCGATCGAGCCAGAGATTCGTTTGCGTTGCGGCAGTCTGGAAACCACCCAGCAGCCGTTTCTTGAGGTGATCGATAATGGTCCCGGTGTGGCGGCCGAGCTGCGCGAGCAGATCTTCGAGCCTTTTTTTACCACCGACAAGCAGGGCACAGGGCTTGGGCTTTATCTCTGCCGTGAGCTCTGTGAAGCGAATCAGGCCAGCCTGAAGAACATCTCGTATAATGGCGGAGCCTGTTTCCAGATTATTTTTGCCCACCCGCAAAAGCGGGTTGAACCCCTTACCGAGTAGCACGTAGTTTATGAGTGAGCCACGGGTCCTGATCGTCGACGATGAAGCCGATATTCGCGAATTGCTGGAGATCACCCTCGGGCGCATGCAGCTGACGACCTTTGCGGCCGCCGATCTGGCGGAGGCGCGCGGCATTCTGAGCCGAGAACCGATTCAGTTCTGCCTCACGGACATGAACCTGCCCGATGGCAGTGGCATCGACCTGGTGCGCTTTATTCAGCAGGAGTATCCGCAGTTGCCGGTCGCGATGCTGACCGCCTACGGCAGTATGGAAACGGCGATCGAGGCGCTCAAGGCGGGTGCCTTCGACTTTGTCTCCAAGCCGGTTGAATTGCAGCGTTTGCGAGATCTGGTACAGACCGCGCTGAAATTGGGG
>CAYWUD010000413.1:0-2325 GCA_964461355.1 uncultured Pseudomonadales bacterium
GTCAGCGCCAGCCGGGGGACAAATATGAGCTTTTTACCCTGGCTTGACAGCGGCGAAATGTTCACCAACACTACTTGCTGACTCCAGGGGACTGGAGGTTTTTCTCTGGGCCAAAGAGAACACAACAACAAGGCCTACGAGACTTCCAGTGGATGTTCGATGTAAAGCACTCCGCAAGGGGACTAGAGAGGGCGATAAGGATGCCAACAGGTAAGGTAAAGTGGTTTAACAACGCAAAAGGATATGGCTTTATCCTGCCACTTGAGGGGGAGCAGGAAGACCTGTTTGTACACTATTCTTCGATCCAGATGGACGGCTACAAGACCCTCAAAGCAGGGCAGAGCGTTCTTTTCGATACCATTCAGGGCCCCAAGGGTCAGCATGCCGTGAATATCCGGCCGCTGTCCGAGGCCGTCGAAACCGAAGCCGAAAACGACGCGTCGATCGAATACGGAGAATATGCGCTGAGTTAAACTGCACCTAGCCGCACAGAACAAGGGGAGCTCAAAGCTCCCCTTATTTGTTGCCTCTGAACGAAGGACCCTGCCATGAGTGATCAACGCTGGACCCCGCACGCAACCGTCGCCACGCTGGTGGAGCGTAATGGCCGTTTTCTGATGGTTGAAGAATGGTGTGGCGGCAAGAAGGTGCTCAACCAGCCGGCCGGTCATCTGGAGCCCGGCGAGCAACTGGCCGCCGCAGCCTGTCGCGAAACGCTCGAGGAAACCCGCTGGCACGTCCGCATCAGCGCCTTTCTCGGCATCTACATCAATACCGCCCCGAACGGCGTTACCTACCACCGTTACTGTTTTATCGCCGAGCCGATCTGCGAACAGCCCGAACAGCTCCTCGACGAAGGCATTGTGGCCGCGCACTGGCTGACACGTAGCGAACTGCTCGCCCGTCAGGATGAATTGCGCAGCCCCCTGGTCCTGCCGGCGATCGATGACTATCTGGCCGGCCGCCGCCTTCCGCTGGAGGTTATCTACGAGCACGCGTAGAATAACCGGCTGATTTTTCAATCGCAGTTTGAACGCAATGACCGCCACTACCGCTTCCCCCGCCCCGCACAAAGCCCCCGCCGACACCAAGGTGATCGTCGGTATGTCGGGCGGCGTCGACTCATCCGTTTCGGCCCTGCTGCTGATGCAGCAGGGTTATCAGGTCGAAGGCCTGTTCATGAAAAACTGGGAGGAGGATGACGGCACCGATTACTGTACCGCCCGGGAAGATCTCGCCGATGCCCAGGCCGTCTGCGACAAACTCGGCATCAAACTGCACAAGGCCAACTTTGCCGCCGAATACTGGGACAACGTCTTCGAACACTTTCTCGCCGAGTACAAGGCGGGCCGCACACCGAATCCCGACATCCTGTGTAACCGCGAAATCAAGTTCAAGGCCTTTCTCGACTATGCCCTGGCACTGGGTGCCGATTTCATCGCTACCGGACACTACGTGCGCCGCATCGATGAGCAGGGTCGTACCTTCCTGGGCAAGGGCCTCGATGGCAACAAGGACCAGAGCTACTTCCTGCATCAGGTCGGTGAAAGCGAACTCAAGCGCAGCCTGTTCCCGGTGGGCGAACTGGAAAAGCCCGCTGTGCGCGCAATCGCCGAAGAACACGGCCTGATTACCGCGCGCAAGAAAGACAGTACCGGTATCTGTTTTATCGGCGAGCGCCGTTTTCGCGATTTCCTCAAGCAGTATCTGCCGGCCCAGCCGGGCGAGATCCAGACGCCCGAGGGTCAGGTGATCGGCCAGCACGAAGGGCTGATGTACTACACCCTCGGCCAGCGTCAGGGACTCGGCATCGGCGGCTTGAAAGACGCAAGCGATGATCCCTGGTTCGTACTGGACAAGGATCTTGAACAGAACGTACTGATTGCCGGACAGGGCAAGCAGCACCCGCTGCTCTTTTCCGATGCCCTGATCGTGCGCGATCTATTCTGGATCAACGGTGCAGCGCCGCAGGCCGGCTGCATCCTGACGGCCAAGGTACGCTATCGCCAGAGCGATCAGTCCTGCCGACTGGAAACGCTGGCCGAGGGCGGCTACCGCATCCACTTCGAGGAACCGCAACGCGCCGTAACCCCCGGCCAGTCCGCGGTGATTTACGCCGGCGATCGCTGCCTCGGCGGCGGCGTGATCGAAAGCCGCGAGCAGAGTGTACGCGTGGCCTGAGGCCACCGATCAAGATTCCAAGGAGCCCAACGTGTCGTACGCCATCACCGATCAGGTCAGCGCTCTGGCCGGTCTGTTTCAGGCCGCCAATCTGGTCGAACTTCTGGCCAAGAGCGGCAGCGTGCCCGAAGCCCCCTTTGGCAC
>CAYWUD010000414.1:0-2322 GCA_964461355.1 uncultured Pseudomonadales bacterium
CAGATCAGTTTGTGCCTGAAGATCAAACAACCCTTACACGGTGCTGACTGCCTGCGCAGGAAGTTTCCAGAAGTGCAGGTACAAAAAAAGCAGGCCAGAGGCCTGCTTTTTCGAGCGAAACGCGGTGCTTAGATAGCAACTACGTTTTCAGCTTGCGGGCCTTTCTGACCCTGAGTGATGGTGAACTCTACGCGCTGACCTTCAGCCAGAGTTTTGAAGCCAGAGCCTTGAATGGCGCTGAAGTGTACGAATACGTCCGGGCCATTTTCTTGGGAGATAAAGCCGAAGCCCTTGGAGTCATTGAAGAATTTTACGGTGCCGGTAATGGTAGACATGGTCATTCCTGTACTTTCAAAAAATAGATCATCGCCGAATGGCATTCTCGCTAAACAAAGGTGGCTACTACTTATGTATACAGGACGACGCAGTGCTACGTGGGCAGAACGACGTAATGATGAGCATAAATATCAGTCAAACATTGCAGCTTCAATGCGAGCTTACAGGGTTCTAGCGTCGTGTCAAACAAAACCACCATTTAACATAATATATATTATGCGAAGTTATGTGCAGGAGTGACTTCGACAGGTGTACAGAGCCCGCGCCAGAGCGCTCTTTCACATTGCTGAGTACTTTTATTCTCGGAAATTATAGAATCCCTGAGTTCGCGCCATTCGTCCCATACTGCCGGATTCGAGCAGCCCATGTATTGTCCCAGAGCCTTGCTGGTTATTGACCGGCAGACCCCTAAGTTTATGCGTCCCTGGCCGAAACGGGCCCCGGGATACAATCGCTCCAGCGAACCCGATCTGCTGGGTGTTGACCACGACGAAGACGCCGTACTGCGCTTTTTGCAGGAATATCAGGACAGTCCGACCACGCTGCGCAGCTATCTCAAGGAACTCGAACGCTTTTTGCTCTGGTGCGAACAGCAGGAACTCGGCCTAACCGATATCAAGCGTCAGCATGCGCTGGCTTTTCTCGATTTTATCGGTGCACCGCCCGACTGTTGGCGCGGCCCACGCGCACGCAAACTCGATGCACAGGGCCGTCCCAGTCCGGCGTGGCGCCCCTTTGCCGAAACGAGCGATGGCGCGGGGCTTGGGACGCGGTCGCTGATCAAAAGCCGTAAGATCCTCGACAGTTTCTTTCGCTATCTGGTCGACGGCAATTATCTCTACGGCAGCCCGCTGGCCAGTCGTCGCACCAAAGGCCAGCTTGGTACAGCAAGCCTTCGTCCAACGCTGGAGCGCTATCTGCCGATTGCCGATATCCGTTTTTTGCTGGCCTGTCTTGATCGTGCGGTTTTACGCGCGAAAACCCGGGGCCAACGGTATGCCGCGCTACGCTGTCGGTATATCGTGCTGCTGCTGTTTTTTTCTGGTCTGAGAATCAGCGAGGCCGCACGCCACCGCATGGGTGATATGGTCGAGCGCGAGCGTCGCTGGTATCTCAGCATTCTCGGCAAGGGTGATAAATACCGTGAGATTCCGGTAGGCCGCGAGCTGCTGCAGGCACTTGTGACCTTTCGTCAGGCCGCAGGATTTTCCACCCTTTATCCCGGCGTCGAAGAATCCTGCCCGCTGATACCCAGGATCGATCGCAAACGCGCGATCGGTACGCGCCGTATCGATCAGATTCTCAAACAGGGTTTTGCTCTGGCCGTACGCAATCTCAGGCTGCTGCAACAGCGCACCACGGAGCCGCTGCAGAACGATCGGATCCAGCGGCGTATCAGCCGTTTCGAAAAAGCTTCGGCCCACTGGTTGCGCCACAGTTACGCAACGTACCTGCTCAAGGCCGGTGCGAGCCTGCGCGAAGCGATGGAAAATCTTGGGCATGCCGATATTTCAACACTGATGATCTACCAGCATGTGCTCGAAGAGCAGCGCCATCAGACGGTTAATCGGCTTTCCGTTGCGGCGGCGCCGAATGATGCGCCAGATCAAACAGCTGATTCTGCAGTGTCTCGACCTGTTGCTTGAACTGCTGCAGCTGCACATGAGTCTGGTCACGCTCGACACAGGCCTGTGTCAGTGCACGTTGCAGTTCCAGCTCTCTACTCGTCGCAGCTTGCTGTGATGCTTCCAGCGCCCGGGCCTGTTCCTGTGTGCGTGCATCCAGGTGCGCGCACAGGGCTTCGGCACGCGCCCTCTGCTCTTCTTTTGCTTCAAGCTGGAGCGCGGTCTGCTCGCGGCGGCGCTCGCTTGCGCCGAGCGCTTCACGGGCCTGATCAAACATCCTGCGCAGCGTTTCCTGTTCCTGTTGCGCCCGCTTTTGCTCGTTGTCGCGCTGCTGGCGTAACTGATCGAGCTGGGTGAACAG
>CAYWUD010000415.1:0-2320 GCA_964461355.1 uncultured Pseudomonadales bacterium
ATCGGCTCCGACGACGAGTACAACGCGCAAGGTTACTTCGTGAACGACTCCAAGAAGTCCGGCTCTCAGACCGTATCGCACCTGCGTTTCGGCAAGCAGCCGATCGACATGCCGTACCTGATCCAGACTGCCAACTTCATCGGTTGCCACCAGTTCAACTTCATCTACACCACCGACATTCTGGCCCAGGCGGCCGAAGGTTCCGTGTTCCTGCTGAACAGCCCGTACAGCCAGGATGAAGTCTGGGCGCACCTGCCCCAGCGCATGCAGCAGCAGATCATCGACAAGGGCATCAAGCTCTATGTCATCGACGCGCTGAAAGTAGCCCTGGCTACCGGCATGGGTTCACGCATCAACACCATCATGCAGACCTGCTTCTTCGCACTGTCTGGCGTCATGGAACGTGATGTGGCGATCGACAAGATCAAGAAAGCGATCGAAAAGACCTACGGCAAGAAAGGTCCGGACGTGGTCAAGAAGAACTTCGAAGCGGTGGATGGCTCTCTGGCCAACCTGTTCGAAGTAGCCATCCCGGCCGCCGTGACTGCCGCTGAAGAAAGCGTTCAGGTTGTACCGGACCACGCTCCGGCGTTCGTCAAGGACGTGACTGCACGCATGATCGAAGGCAAGGGTGACCTGATTCCGGTCTCCATGCTGCCCGATGACGGTACCTACCCGACTGCGACCACTCAGTTCGAGAAGCGTGACATTGCCGCCTTCATCCCGCAGTGGGAAGAAGACCTGTGTATCCAGTGTGGTAACTGTTCTCTGGTCTGCCCGCACGCGGCGATCCGTGCCAAGTTCTACGAAGCCGAGCTGCTGGAAAATGCACCGGAAGGCTTCAAGTCCGCCGGTATCACCGCCCGTGGTTTCCCGGAAGCGCGTTACACCCTGCAGGTGTACGCTCAGGACTGTACCGGTTGTGGTCTCTGTGTTCAGGCCTGCCCGGCCAAGAGCATGAAGAAGTCCGGCTTCAAGGCGATCAACATGGTCGACAAGCTGCCGATCCATGCGCGCGAAGTCGAGAACCTGAAGTTCTTCGAAACCATTCCGTACAACGACCGTACCGAGATCGATTTCTCCAACGTGCGTGGTGCCCAGTTCCTGCAGCCGCTGTTCGAATTCTCCGGCGCCTGTACCGGCTGTGGTGAGACTCCGTACGTGAAGCTGATCTCTCAGCTGTTCGGTGACCGCATGGTGGTTGCGAACGCGACCGGTTGTTCCTCCATCTACGGTGGTAACCTGCCGACCACTCCGTGGGCCAAGAACGATGAAGGCCGTGGTCCGGCCTGGTGTAACAGCCTGTTCGAGGACAACGCGGAATTCGGTTTCGGGTACCGCATGAGTCTCGATGCCCAGACCCGCATGGCAACCCGTGCCATTGTGGACATGAAAGATCAGCTGGGTAGCGATGAAGTCGATGCGATTCTGAGCGCCGAGCAGAACTCCGAATCCCAGATCGTGCAGCAGCGTAAGCGCGTTGCCGCGATGAAGGAAAAGCTGGCCAAGATCGACACCAACGAAGCCAAGAACATGGCGGCGCTGATCGATCAGCTGGTCAAGCGTTCCGTCTGGATCATGGGTGGTGACGGCTGGGCCTACGACATCGGTTCTTCCGGTCTGGACCACGTGCTGGCTTCCGGCGAGAACGTCAACGTACTGGTTATGGATACCGAGGTGTACTCCAACACCGGTGGTCAGGCCTCCAAGTCCACTCCGCTGGCTGCGGTAGCGAAGTTCGCTGCCGGTGGTAAGCGGGTCGGCAAGAAGGACCTGGCACTGCAGGCCATCTCCTACGGCAACGTCTACGTCGCCAAGATCTCCATGGGTGCCAACCCGCAGCAGGCGCTGCAGGCGATTCGTGAAGCGGAAGCCTACCCGGGTCCGTCACTGGTCATCGCCTACAGTCACTGTATTGCCCACGGCATCAACATGACTGAAGGTCTGGAGCAGCAGAAGCGTGCGGTTCGTTCCGGTCACTGGGCTCTGTTCCGTTACAACCCGGAAGCGCGTGACGAGGGCGTGAACCCGTTCATCCTCGACAGCCTGCGTCCGCGTATCACCTTGAAGGACTACGTCTACCGCGAAGTACGTTACAAGATGCTGCAACGTGCCAAGCCGGAAGAAGCCGATCAGCTGATGGATCTGGCTCAGGAGGTAGTGGATCAGAAGTGGGGCATCTACGAAGAGATGGCTACCCGCTCAGCGTCCGAGTTTACCCCGGCCTTCAAGCTGAACGACTAAGCAGACAGAGGGACAGACCACAGGTCTGTCCCTTTTTCTGCCATGATTAACCTTCAAAGCTAATAATTCATGGCAG
>CAYWUD010000416.1:0-2307 GCA_964461355.1 uncultured Pseudomonadales bacterium
TGGCACTGACGTTAAAGCCATCGACCGACGTCGTGGTCGTGCTCTTGGCAGCATCAAAGCTCACGCTGCCCTGTTCCGAGCTGATGCTGACATCCTGTTCGGCCCCTATATCGGTGCCTTCAAAGCGCACGTCATCACGGGCATTGACCTTGATACTGCCACCGGCATTCAGGCTACCCACCTGAGCCTCGGTGCCGGTCTCGCGTTCTTTCTGCTGCTCATAGGCGCCGGACAATTCGGCCCCCGGCTCGCCATAGAGCGCCACCTTGCCCGAAGCATCGACCGCGCTGCTCGACGCGTTTTTACTGCTGCTGTTTTCAGCGGCCTTAAACTCCAGGGACCCGGCGTTCAGTTCGATATCCCCGCCGGCATCAAAGCTTGTGCCGACCAGAACGGTCTCTTCCTTGGAGCTTGAACTGATCGAGCCACCGGCACTGTAACTCGAGGTCACCGCCGTTTTTGATGACTCGCCTTCACGACCATATTCATTGGCATAGGAGCCCTGAATCCCAGCTGATCCTGAACCTTCGGCGCCATCCTGGCTCGCTTCTGCCCCAGCCCCGGCATACACACCCAACCGCGCCTCATGAGAGGAAGAGGATGAACTGCTGTAGCTTTCGTCGTGGACAGCCTCTTCAATGATCTTGTTGGCGGACTGGTCAATATTGCCACCCGCTGCCATTGACGTGCCTTGATCGCGAATAGTCTCCTCAGCGGTACGAGTGATGTTCCCCCCGGCGCTGAAGCTGTTGGTGACATGGGTGACCGAGCCCTCGCGACTGGATTCGGACTCGATCCCCAGACGCAGACCGCCGGTGGCTTCCACGCCGGTTTCCCCTTCCGCTCCCGCATTGGCAGTCGGTGTAGCCTTGGCGCCCGCATTCGCATCAGCATTGGCTTCAGCCCCGATATAGAGACCCGCTGTCGTTGTGGTACTGCTGCTGCTGTAGTCGTAGGTATCCCTGGCCGCCTCATTGGTAATGTTTTTCGCAGCAATCTCCAGGTTACCGCCCGCTTCAACGTCAGCACCGACAAACTTGGCGGTATCGCCGGCATTGATACTCATGTTGCCGCCCGATTTGATCACCGAGGAGCTGTGGGTCACGCTGTTGCTGGTTTCCTGCTCAACAACGGTGCGTACCCCCATCGTCAGGGTGCTGTCGGCACTGGCGCCTGCCTCAGCGCTGGCATTGGCATTGGCACTCATACCGGTTGCGTTTGCCTCCGCAGCGGCGCCAGAGCCGGCATTACTGTCGCTGAAAAAGCCCACTTTGGTGGTTTTGGTGGTCGTGCTTTCATACTCGGTATTACGCCCGGCCAGCACCTCGACATCCTCTGCCTGCAGGCTCAGGTCACCACCGGCTTCAAGCTCCGAGCCCTGCAACGTCAGGGTCTCTTTTGCCGTGATCGTGGCATCGCCGCCGAAGCTGAGTGTTGAGCCCACACTGGTCGTCTTATTCTTGATCGTGGTTTCAACGGTGGTTTCAACCAGATTCAGCTCTGAATTGTTACCGGTTTCCGCTGCGGCTTCAGCGCTGGCATTGGCTGTCGCACGCCGACCGCTCGAAGCCGATTCGGAGCTTGAAGAGGGCGCATCGGTGTCCGCTTTGCTGCTGGAGGTCGAGAGATAGGCTGTGGTCTCGGTAACCGTTTTTGAATACTCCTCATCGAGACCATCCAGAATGTTGACGTTGGTGGCATCAATCGCGCCATCACCGGCAACCGTCATCTCCGAACCCTGCAGGGTCATATCGCCTTTGGCGTTAATCTCGGCATTGCCCCCGACATTGAGCGTTGAACCCTTGTTGGTACCCACAAAGGCATCGGTGGTGACCTTCTGTTCACCGTACAGGCCACCCCCGACACCCATACCGGAAGTACTGGTTTCTGAATGGGTGGTGGTTTTATCCTGACGCGCCAGTACATTGAAGTCGCCACCGGTTTCCACCGACAGGTTGCCCCCTACGTCGGCAGCGCTGCCGGCAATCGTGGTGTCACCACCACTGCTCAGCTTGAGGTTTCCGCCTACCTGCAGGTTCGAGCCGATGTTCCTTTCGGTGGTCGTGGTCGTGGTGGTGCTGCTGCTCTGGAACAGCCCGCTACTGGATGAGCGTGTGGTGCTTCTGGTCTTGTCGACGATGGTATCGAAGCTGATGTCACCGCCGGCATCGAGCGCAGCATCGCCACCGGCCTTGATATCCGCACCGACCACCTTGACATCCTTATTGGCCGTCAGGTTCAGATCGCCAGTGGACTCGATCCCCCCGGTCTTGCCAAGGGTGGTGTTGTAGGACTCCTTGTTACCGT
>CAYWUD010000417.1:0-2305 GCA_964461355.1 uncultured Pseudomonadales bacterium
CAGTGCCACGCCGGCCTGCTCGGCCAGACCCACGCCTTCCTGAGTCTTGGCCATGCCCGAGTCGATCTTCGCCACCGCATCGCTGGCACTGCTCTGCAGGCGCTCGATGGTCTGATGAATCTCGTCGGTAGAGGCCTGGGTTTTTTGCGCCAGAGCCCGGACTTCATCGGCCACCACGGCAAAGCCACGGCCGAGCTCGCCGGCACGGGCGGCCTCGATGGCGGCGTTCAGGGCCAGCAGGTTGGTCTGCTCGGAGATCGAGCGGATCACCTCCAGCACGGCGCTGATGCGGGTTACATCATCGGCAAGATCTTTCACCGACTGGGTGGAGGCCTGCATCAGGCTGTTGAGCTCCTGAATGTTGCTGATCGATTGACCGATCACCTTGCTGCCATCAGCGGCGGCGCCTTCGCTGTCCTTGGATGCATCGGCGGCCTGGTGGGTGTTGCGGGCGATCTCCTGCACCGTGGTACTCATCTCGTGCACGGCAGCGGCCACGCGGTCGGTATTGTGCTGGGTTTCGCCAGCCTGTCCGGCCGCGGACGACATGTTCTGCACCACTTCGCGCAGTGAGCCGCTGAGCTGCTCGTTGTTGAGGATAACCTCGCTGACCGTGGCATGCAGCTTGTCCATGAAACTGTTGAAGCCCTTGATCAGATCGCCCAGCTCGTCGTTGCGGTCAAACGGAATCCGCTGGGTCAGGTCGCCGCCGCGCTGGCCGATTTCCGTCAGCGAGTCAGCGATGATGCGAATCGGGTTCACAATCCGTTTCACCAGCACCACGATCATGCCCAGCATGATGACACCCAGCACGATACCGCTCAGCGTCGAATTCTGGATCGCGCTGTAGACCCCGCTGTAGAGCTCGGACTTCGACACACTGGCAACCAGCTGCCAGCCGGGCAGGAGTTCAAGCGGCTGGGTGGCGTAGATCAGATCGCCGCCCTTGTCGTCGTAATAGCTGAACGACTTGCTGCCCATCAGTGACTGACCGGCCGCAGCGCCGATGGCGCTTGGCAGAGACTGGCCAACCTTGTCCTGTTCCGGGTGCACGACCACATTGCCCTGATCATTGATCAGGAACACGCGCCCTTTTTCACCCAGACGGAACTGGCTGATCATGCGTGACAGGCTGTCGACCTTCTGGCCCACACCGGCAATACCGACCACTTCACCCTGATAGGAAACGCGTACGTTGATAAACGCAGTCAGTACGCCCCCGGGCGGTGTGTCGAGCACCAGTTCGGAGTCGTCGCCCTTGGCGATAAAGGCGTCAATCCAGCCGGAGCTTGCCTTGTCGAGCTGGCTCATGCCCTGGTTGGTGTAGTAGTTACGCTGGCCGAGTGATGCAATAAACGAGCTGTCGACCTGGAAGGTGTTTTTGACATCCTTGAGGTAGGCATCGACCAGGCTGTGCTGGTATTCCGGTTCGCCGCTCTGGATGAACTGGCCGACAAACAGGTTGTGAGCCACACCGCGGCCCGCTTCCAGTGGTGTCAGCAGTTCCTTTTCCACGGCATTGGTCAGGCCGTCCAGCTGGCCCGGTAGTTCTTGCTGGATCACGCGTTTTTCCATCAGGTCTGTCAACAGATTGACGTTGACCAGGGTGATCGCAAAGATGGCGATAAACAGTGCGGCACCCATCCCCGTCAAGAGCTTGGTGGATATACGCCAGTTATTGGGGTTCATAACTACTCCTCGGTCATCAGGCAGACTCAGGGCGAGCTGTGCTTTTGCTTATAAAAAACTCAAGCACAGGTTGGCTTATCTATCTATTAGCTTAGTCAGGAAAATGGGGATGCAAGTTTTGTGACAGGCGCATGAAGGCGTGAAGAAGCCTGCATGAAAAAAGCCCCCGAACGGGGGCTTTTCAATGGGCGGTGGTCGGCACAAAGATCTGGCGGGATCTAGACCTTGAACTGGTTCATGGTGGCACGGATGCTGTCGACCATCTCGCTGATCCGTGCGCATTCCTGATCGCAGCTGGAGATCTGGTAGGCGCAGCTTGAAGCCAGCTCGGAGATCCGCTGTACGTTCATGTTGATGTCCTCGGTCACCGTGGACTGTTCCTCGGTTGCCGTGGCGATCTGGATGTTCATGTCGGTAATACCGGTTGCCTTGGCGCGGATGTCATCCAGCGCCAGGCCGGCCTGTTCGGCCAGGCTGACCCCTTCCTGTGTCTTGGCCATTCCCTGATCGATCTTCTGTACCGCATCGTTGGCGCTCTGTTTGAGCTGCTCGATGGTCTGGTGAATCTCGTCAGTAGAGGCCTGGGTCTTTTGCGCCAGCGCGCGGACTTCATCGG
>CAYWUD010000418.1:0-2299 GCA_964461355.1 uncultured Pseudomonadales bacterium
CTGGGGCAGTACCGGCTTGAGGTAGATCGCCAGAATGCGGAACAGGTTGATACCGGCGGTGCAGATCTCCAGTACCTCACGCTCGTTGCCTTCCTGCTTGGCCAGTGCCCAGGGGGCCTTGGCATCGATCCACTCGTTGGCGAGGTCGGCCAGGGCCATGATTTCGCGCATCGCCTTGCCGTATTCACGTGCCTCGTAGTGGCAGGCAATGCTTTTGGCGGCCTGCTGGAACTGGGCGGTCAGTTGCGGGGCGGCGTCGCTGCTGCTCAGACGGTTGCCGCTCTTTTTCAGGAATTTCTGGCAGCGGCTGGCGATATTGACCAGCTTGTTGACCAGGTCGGAGTTGACGCGCTGGACGAAGTCCTCGAGGTTCAGGTCCAGGTCATCGATCCGCGGGGTCAGCTTGGCGGCGTAGTAGTAACGCAGGTACTCCGGCTGCAGGTGGGTCAGGTAGGCGCGCGCGGTGATAAAGGTGCCGCGGGATTTACTCATCTTCTCGCCGTTGACGGTCAGGTAGCCGTGGGTGCAGACCTGAGTCGGGGTGCGGAAGCCGCAGCCTTCGAGCATTGCCGGCCAGAACAGGCAGTGGAAGTTGACGATGTCCTTGCCGATGAAGTGGTATACCTCGGTGTTGTGGCCGGGTTTCCAGTATTCATCGAAATCAAGATCGTCGCGGCGTGCGCAGAGGTTCTTGAAGCTGGCCATGTAGCCGATCGGCGCATCCAGCCAGACATAGAAGTATTTGCCGGGTGCATCGGGAATCTCGAAGCCGAAGTAGGGCGCATCACGGGAGATATCCCAGTCCTGCAGGCCGCTGTCGAGCCATTCGGCCAGCTTGTTGGCGATCTCTTCCTGCACGCTGCCCGAACGGGTCCAGCCCTTCAGGAAGTCACCGAAATCGGAAAGCTTGAAGAAGTAGTGCTCGGACTCCTTCTCCACCGGTGCGGCACCGGAGAGGGTGGAGTAAGCATTTTTCAGGTCGGTCGGGCTGTAGGTGGCTGCGCAGACCTCGCAGTTGTCGCCGTACTGGTCGCTGGCGCCACACTTGGGGCAGTCGCCCTTGATGTAACGGTCGGCCAGGAACATCTGCTTTTCCGGGTCGAACGCCTGCTTGATCACGCGGGTGGCGATATGCCCCTGCTCACGCAGCTTCAGGTAGATGGCGCTGGCCAGCTCCTGGTTCTCCGGCGAGTGGGTTGAATGGTAGTTGTCGAATTCGACCAGAAACTCGCCGAAGTCGCGGCGACGCTCCTGGTTGATCAGGGCTACCGAGGCTTCCGGGGTAATGCCGAGTTTTTCGGCATGCAGGCTGATTGCGGTGCCGTGGGCGTCATCGGCGCAGACATAGGTGCACTGATGGCCGCGCATTTTCTGGAAGCGAACCCAGATATCGGTCTGGATGTATTCAACCAGATGGCCCATGTGCAGGGGGCCATTGGCATAGGGCAGGGCGCTGGTAACCAGAATTTTACGGGGGGTCTGTGCAGTCATAGCCAATCCAGTCAGACAAACGGAGCGACAGACGCCGATAAGACGGCGATGTTCGGGTCGATAAAGGCCGGCGATTATAGTGCTTTTGCCCTGCCCCTGCACCCGGCGCGTTACACTCAGAGTAGCCGCCGGCGGTGATCGACGATGGCATCGACCCGCTCCGCAGCGCTACAATAGCGCCCTTTGTAGATCGCGGCGCAAGCCGAAGGGTGTCCCAGGTGGGTGATTCGGAATTTGAGCAAAAGCAGGCAGCCTATTTTCGTAGCAACCGACGTCGCTACGAAGAGGAGCAGCCTGCCTTTATGCAATCTGCTCCCGAATCGCAGGCGCCGTTTTTGCAGGCGACCCCCGCTTACGGTTATCAGCAGCGGTATCGTCAGGAGCGTGATCTCAAGCGTCTGGCGGCGGAGCTGCAGGAAGAACTCAAGCGCCTCGAGGCGCAGCGCGAAGCGGCCGCGGCCCGGCGTCAGGCCTTGCTGGCCGAAGCCGAGCAGCTGGGGCAGCAGCTGCATAGCTGGCGCTTTCAGGAAGAGCAGCTGCAGCAGCAGCTGGGGCAGTGCCGGGCCGAGTGGGCCGAGCTCAAGAGCCAGGCGCGCCAGCAACAGCAACAGGCCGATCTGCCACCGCCCTTTGCGGCGGCTGGCTATCAGGACCCGCGCGCGACGACCCTGCCCGAGGACTTCTGTCCCGATGATGGCACCTATGAACTATTGACCCTGCATGATCGGATTCCGGCGGAGTTTATCGCCGAGCAACTGGTGGATTTCAAACTCTACTGGCAGGAAACCGGTGAGGCGCGCAAGGGCTG
>CAYWUD010000419.1:0-2285 GCA_964461355.1 uncultured Pseudomonadales bacterium
AGGCGCTGACCGCAGACCGGCGCATCGCCCTGGTCTCGGCCACCGGCTCCTGTGCCATGGGACGTCAGGTAGCGTCTCAGGTGGCCGGCCGGCTCGGCCGCTACCTGCTTGAACTGGGCGGCAACAACGCACTTGTTGTCACGTCCAGCGCCGATCTCTCCCTGGCGCTGCGCGCCATTGTCTTTGCCGCGGTTGGCACCAGCGGGCAGCGCTGTACCAGCCTGCGCCGCCTGATCGTGCACCGCTCGGTACAGGAAGAGCTGCTCAGCTCCCTGAATCAGGCCTATCGCCAGCTCTGTATCGGCAATCCCTTTGATGAGAGCCAGCATATGGGGCCGCTGATTTCAGAAACGGCCGGCAACCGCTTTGAGGCGGCGCTGCGCCAGGCCAGAGCCGAGGGCGGACAACTGCTGTACGGCGGCGAACGGCTCGGCGACGCACTGGCCGCGGGCTGCTATGTCACCCCGGCCCTGATGCAGATGCCGACGCAGAGCCCGATCGTACAGGAAGAAACCTTCGCGCCGTTGCTCTACGTGCTGACCTACGACGACTTTGACGAAGCGCTGGCCCTGCACAACGCCGTACCGCAGGGTCTTTCATCGGCCATTTTCAGCAACGACCTGCGTGAAGCCGAACAGTTTCTCGGCCCGGCAGGCTCCGATTGCGGTCTGGCAAACGTCAATATCGGCACCAGCGGAGCCGAGATCGGCGGCGCCTTCGGCGGTGAAAAGGAAACCGGCGGCGGCCGCGAATCAGGCTCGGATGCCTGGAAAAACTATATGCGCCGGGCCACCAATACCATCAACTACGGTCACTCCCTACCGCTGGCCCAGGGGATTCGCTTCGACCTCTGAACTTCCCGCCAGCGTGGAGCAGGCTGTTTATGCGAGCGCCAGAGCAATAGGCGGCCAGAGTGCCACGACATTGCCCAAAAGCCAGCGATACTGATCGCGCCCGACAAACCCTTCGATCCGATACTCGGGCAGAGCCGGATCGAGGGGACGTGGCGCCGGTAATGGCTGGCCCTGCTCATCAAGGAGTGCACAGAGCGGCACCGTCTTCTCTGCCTCGGCACGTGCGCAGGCAATGGCCAGCATGCCGTTGTTAAGCCGCACCAGAGAGCCCGGCGCAACCAGACCGACCGCTTCGATCAGCGCCAGAATCAGTCGTTTGTCATACTGCGCCGTCTCATGCCGATACAGGCCGGTGAGAATATTGTGCGTATCGAGCGCATCGCGATGACCGCGATACCGCATCATGGCCGAGAAACTGTCGGCAAGCGCCAGCATACGGGCCGGCTGGGGCAGCTGTTCGGCTCTAAGGCCTCGCGGATAACCACTGCCATCAAGGCGCTCGTGATGACAGCGCACCAGCTCAGGCCACTCGGCCTGCCGTACACCGGCCGCTTCCAGCAGCGCCGCCGAGGCCAGACTGTGGCCGCGCATGGTGGCCCACTGCGCTTCGCTCATCGGTGTACTCTGCTGATCGGTTTCCTTCTGAACTTCCTGAATCGACAGGTCATGGGTCAGCGCAGCACAGAGCATCGGAAGTCGACGCTCTTCCGGCCACTGCACCTGGCGCGCGATCAGCTCGCAGAGTACCGCCGTGTGCAACGGATGAATCAACTGGTAGAGGGCACCGTCATCGAGCAGCAGGACGGTCAACAGGCGATCAGGGCAGACATCAAGGAGATACTGAAGCTCCAGCGCCAGCTTACCGACCCGAAGCGCTGTCAGCCCCGGCTCCGCCTTCAGCACCGCGGTAAACGCATCTTCCAGACGACAGAGCAGATACTCCATCAGTTCGTACAGAGTGTAATGATGCAACGCACCGCAGAGATGCGCCTGCGCCGTCGGATCTGCATCCGCAACCTGCGGCCGACAGCCACCACGGCGCAGAATAAGGTCGCGCTGACGGGCATTGGCCAGCACAAACCCCTGATTGAGCAGCAGGCTGCCCTGATCATCATAAATCGGCCAGGGCAGGCTTTTGCCAAGCTCCAGTTCATGTAACGCCACCACAACCCGTGCGCTGGATGCTCCCTCATCCGTGTTCACCGCGTCCCTCTTCGCTGCCTGATGTGCTGATTGGCTCTGGTTGGCAGCCCGCGTGATTCTGGCTACCATCGCGTCGCGACCGTCCGGGTCGCACGCTTTAACAGGGTCCGGCTTACCGTCCGGCCACCCTCTGACCAAGGATTTCCATTATGAACTGTCTCTTCGTAATGCTGTATGTACTCAGCGTACTGCTGGCCAACCTGACCCTCGACTGGTTTGTTCCCCTGC
>CAYWUD010000420.1:0-2283 GCA_964461355.1 uncultured Pseudomonadales bacterium
GCTGCGCCACTGGCGATCAGGGTCAGCGGCACCGGGCCCGGGGAGCCGTACAGGGCAACGATAAACAGCAGGGCAGAGAGCAGGTGATCGGGACTCATAGACCGCTTAGCGCAGAAGTACAGAGAAGAGCGACCATTATGCGCCGCTTGCCCGTGGCTGCCCATTGCGGCCTGTACGGGGATAATGTACAGCCACAAAAAAACCGGGCTAATGCCCGGTTTTTTCACTGCAGAAGATTCAGGCCAGCTCGGGGCTCGGTGCCTGTTGCTGCTTGCGCAGGCTGATCAGGTAGACGACCAGACCGGCAAAGAGCAGGGCTCCTGCGCCCAGTCCCGCCAGGGTGGAGCCGGTAATGCCCAGTACCAGGTAGCCGACCACACTGATCAGGGCCACCATCAGGGCGTAGGGCATCTGGGTCAGCACGTGGTCGAGGTGGTTACAGCCCGCGCCGGTAGACGACAGGATGGTGGTGTCGCTGATCGGCGAGCAGTGATCCCCGCACACGGCACCGGCCAGCACGGCAGAGAGTACCGGCAGCAGCAGGCCCGACTCGGCCACCATCACCAGATCGGCCGCCAGCGGCAGCAGAATGCCGAAGGTGCCCCAGCTGGTGCCGGTGGAGAACGCCATAAAGGCGGCCAGTGCGAACACCAGGGCCGGCAGCAGGGCAACCGGCAGGCTGTCGGCAATCAGGCCGGCCAGGTACTTGCCGGTTTCAAGGTCCTTGATCACCGCAGCAATCGCCCAGGCCAGCAGCAGAATCAGAATGGCCGGACGCATCACGGCGATGCCCTGGGCCACCATCTTCAGCCAGTGACCGACGCTGATCTTCAGGCGCAGGGCCATCAGGGCTGCGGTTGCCAGGGCGCAGAGACCGCCGTTGACCAGTGCGGCGCCGACATCGGTGTTTTCCAGCGCACCCAGTACCGAGAAGGCGGTACCGGACTCGGCCAGTGACGCGGCGCCGGACTGGAACATGAAGAATACGGTCGCGGCCACCAGCACGGCGATCGGCAGCAGCAGATCGATCACCTGACCGCGGTAGCTGGAGTCGTCCCGCGGGGTCGCGGCCTTGGCCAGCATTTCACCGCGCAGCGCCGCTTCTTCGTGCTTGCGCATACCGAAGAGGTCTACCTGCAGCACCACCACGGCCACCACCAGTGCCAGGGTGAACAGGGCGTAGAGGTTCATCGGTACCATCTGCACGAAGGCCCAGAAGGCGGTGGTATCGGTGACCTGATGGGTGACCAGAAGACCGCCGATCAGGGCGATGATATAGGCGCCCCAGGAGGAGATCGGCATCAGCACGCAGATCGGTGCCGCGGTCGAATCGAGGATATAGGCCAGTTTGGCGCGGGAGATGTTGAAACGATCGGTGATCGGGCGGCACACGGTACCGGCCGCCAGACTGTGGAAGTAGTCGTCGATAAAGAACAGGAACACCAGCAGACCGGTCAGGATCTTGGCCTGACGGCGCGACTGGATGCGTGCGCTGGCCCACTCGGCAAAGGCGCGGGTACCGCCGGTGAGGGTCATCAGGCTGATCAGCACACCGAGAATCAGCAGAAAGCCGATGATGTTCATGTTCCAGCTGTTGAGGGCGCCGTCGTCCCAGACCAGACCAAGACCGAGCTGGCCGAGGTATTGGGCGGTTGTGCCGAGGCTGGCGCCGGTCAGCAGCAGGGCGCCGAGCAGGATGCTGACGCCGAGCGAGAGCAGCACGCGACGGGTGAGGATGGCCAGGGTCACGGCAACCAGCGGCGGCAGCAGGGACCAGGCGGAATCGGCAAAGGATGCCAGTGTCATGGGAAAGCTCCAGGCGTTGTGGCGCTGCGCGGGGAGTTTTCCGTCATGCGGGAAACGGCCCCATCAGTAGCGCTCCATAGTTGATGGCTATGGCAGTGTTGTTCCTGTTCGGAAACAACCCCAACAGGTGGCTTGATCGGCCATACCTGTTTCGGCAACCACTCCTTTCTCCCGCCGTCCTCGGCATCACCCTCGGACAGGATACTTATAGTGGTTGCGCCTCTACTCAAGGGATATTCAGCGGCCGATTCTAAGAGGGTTGATCAAAACCTCAACGGACTTAAAGCAATGCTTACCTTGGCTATACGAAGAGCTGACAAACAGGTCGGGCGGCTGGACCCGGTCTGTACGCCTGCGTATAAATTCCTCTTTTTCGCGCGTATCGGAGTCTCTGTGTCGGCAGTCAAGTCTCAATCTCGGGCCATGTGGCTGGCACTGGCGGCGGTGGCCTGCTGGTCGACGGTGGCCAGTGCCTTC
>CAYWUD010000421.1:0-2279 GCA_964461355.1 uncultured Pseudomonadales bacterium
GTCTGTGTGCAGGGGACTGCGATCGAGCCGCTGGCGAATCGGCTGGGACTTAATAGCGCGCCTGAATCCGATGCGCCGCCGGGTTGCTAGTCGCTCCTGCGGTCCGATGAGAAGGGCCCCGCCGGTCCCCGCGAGGCTTTTTTTATTCGGCCGGTGATGGTGCGGGGGCTGGGGGTTGAGGAGCACTGATCCGTTCAAAGCGACTCCAGTTCACGCCATAACCCGCGATGGGCACAAAGAGCAAAAACGTGGCCGTGGAAAAGGATGAGCGGATGATCAGGTTGCCCGCCGTATCGAGCGTCAGTGCCTGCTCGGCACGGGAATAGCCGGTGATGATAAAAAAGCGCTGGCGCTCGTAAACCGCCTCCTGCCAGGGGAAGTTCAACCAGTGACGGTTGCGGTAATAATCCACTCCGCGCTCAAAGGTCTTCTGGCCGATGACGTCGCCCTCCCTGAACAGGGTCACCTCGAGCGTGCCGTTATCGGCCGCAAGCAGCCGGGCACGGTCGCAGACGCCGGCTACCTCTTTGTGCATATATAACGAAACCGGCAGATAGCCGGCATCGATAACCTCGTGGCTGGAGGGCCTGAGGGTATCGCCGTGGCATCGGTAATCGCCGGAAATCCGCTGTTCGATAGGCGTGCGCGAGGCATCGGGTCTGGCCCAGTCATCGGGGTAGGCGGCCATATTGATGCATCCCTGCAGCAGGCAGAGCGGCAGCAGGGCTGATAGACGCACTTTCAGAAACGCGGTCATGGTGAGAGCCCTCGGATCGATGGGGCTTAGTCCAATAGGGGGCTGAGGTGCGTATCTGCGTGCGCTACTACGCACCTCGGCGCACCTGTTAACAGGTTAGTACGGGTATCAGAGCGCAATGCGCAGCACGCCGAAGGCGGCGATAGCGACGCCACTGAGCAGCTGCAGGCTGCGGGTAAACCAGACCCGGGTGCACAGCCTCTGCAGCCCGGCGCCGCCAAAGGCAAACAGCAGTTGCATCAGCAGACTGCCGCAAAACAGTGCCGCCGCCATGGCGATGACCTGCAGCGCCGAGTAGCTACCCAGCTGTTGGCCGATAAAGGCAGAAAAAGCCAGAATTGTCAGTGGATTCAGGAGCGTCAGCGCCAGTGTGCCGCGATAGCCGACCGGTTTTTGCGTTGCGGCTTGTGGCGTACCGGTCTTTAGCGCCCCCCAGCAGAGATAAGCCCCCAACAGCAGCAGCACGATGCTCGAGCCGGTACTGAGCGCCGTACGGTACTGCTCCAGCAGGCTCACGATCATGCCGCCCAGACCGAAGGCGGCCAGAGCATAGATAAAGTCGCCACTGGCGGCCCCCAGGGCACTGCGAGTGGCGATCAGGCGACCATGGCGCACACCGTTGAACAGGATCAACAGGGCGATCGGCCCGACCGAGATCGCCAGGCTGATACCGAAGAGAAAGGGGGCGAGGAGTTCATCCATGATATTGAGCGGTTTCCGTGAGGCTGTTTGGGGCTCACTGTTAATTTCTGTGTGTTCTGACTCCGGGCCTCGACCTTGGCCCAACGGGGCAAAGCCCCCTTTGGTGTAACGGGACGGTCGAATGTGGGGGATTCCGTGCACCTGCAGGTTATCAGGTTTTCACTTTGGCTCTATGGACAAGGCTGTGTGGGTTAACGCTCTGTGTGCATATGAATCAAGGCTACCGGTTGCTTCTTCAGATTCAGTTCCTCCTCAAGAGCGTAGGGGGTGAAGTCAAGCCGGGAATACAGCAGCAGGGCGGGGGTATTGTTGTTGAATACGGAAAGGTGCTGAGTGGCGACGTACTCGTCGACATAAAGCGCGCATATATATTCGTCCAACTGTTTTCTGATTACGTGGTCTCTGTATTATTTGGCCACCAGAACATTGTCCAGAAAGGCCGATTTATTGATACGGACGTGATACAGGCTGGCAAAGCACGCGACCTTGTTTCTTTGCTCGAGAGCGTCAGGTTGAAGTGCTCAAAGAACAGCGCGTTTCACTGAATTTAATCGAGGAGTTAGCGCCTCTTGGGATAGAACCGATACAGTTCCTGAAGCGATCTGGTCAACGGATAATCTGATCAATATGCGCTGATATGGCGGTACGGAATTTAATTTTGTGATCCTGAAAATGATTTGTTTAAAGTGTTTTTATAAGCAGATAATGAATTTTCTATTGTTTTTTTGATGGTTTTTTCTGTTGGTATGCTTATGTGTGTAAAAGATTTATGGAACATTGTATGCCAACATAAATGCTGCTTGAAAACATATTTTGTGCC
>CAYWUD010000422.1:0-2278 GCA_964461355.1 uncultured Pseudomonadales bacterium
CATGCTGCGCGCCGAGCACTACCCGGTACTGTGACCATGACCGTGGCACGTTCTGGGCGCTGGATTCGCACGCTGGCCTGCTCGCTGGCTGTTCTCGCCAGCACCACCGTAACGCCCCTTGCAGCGGCGGGTCTTGGCCTTGCAGAAAGCTTCGAAGAGATTGCACTCAAGAACGAGCACGGCCCCGAAGGGTGGATGCCAGTGCGCAAATGGCAGCAGCCGATCGCGCTCTATATCGACAGCCGGGTCGGCGATCGCGCGCTGCAGACACGTCTGGTCAGGCGTCAGATCGAGACACTGACCACGATCACCGGGCACCCGATCACGCTGGTTCGCGATCCTGACCAGGCCAATCTATATCTGCTGTTCGAACGCGAAGCGAACATTCCGCGCACCCTGCATGCACTTGCCCCGGAACTTCGGCTCAGCCCGGACTTTCTCAACCGGAGCCTCTGCTTTGGCAGCCTGAAGCTCGGTGCCTCACAGCAGATCGAGCAGGCGCTGGTCGTCATCCCGCCCGATCGGGCCCGTTACCGAGGACGTTTCTACAGCTGTATTGTTGAAGAACTGACTCAGGCCATGGGACTGGTCAATGATTCCGAGCGCGTGTACCCCTCGATCTTCAACGACCGCAGCATCGATCAGGAACTCAGCGCGCTGGATATTGCCCTGTTGCGGCTGCTCTATGATCCCGAAATCAGGGCCGGCATGACCCGCGCGCAGGTGATGCCCAGAATTCGCCGCCTGATCGCCACCGGCAAGTATTACTGACGCCGCCGCTCGGCCATTGCGCTACGCGCAAAGGCCGGATAATCGACGATCGGCGCCTCACCGAGCAAGGCACGGCGCAGCATGTCCAGGGCAACAGCGGTACTGAGCGAGCGCACCAGATTGCGCGAACGATCAGGCAGCTGAATCTGCTGCAGGTAGACGCCCTCGGGCGTGGCCAGACCGATCGCTACGGTACCGAGCGGCTTTTCCGCGCTGCCGCCCTCGGGACCGGCGATACCGCTGGTAGCCAGCGCATAATCACAGCCATAACGTTCGGCCGCGCCCAGAGCCATCTCTTCAACCGTGGCCAGAGAGACCGCACCTTCGCGTTCCAGTGTTTCCGGGCGCACACCGAGCAGCTCGATCTTGGCGCGATTGCTGTAGGTCACCAGTCCCTGCTGCAGATAGGCCGAGCTACCGGCAAAGTCAATCAGCGCACTGGTGATGAGTCCTCCGGTACAGGATTCAGCCAGGCTCAGCGTTTTCCCCTGTTGCAGCAGCAGTGCGTGCACGGCCGCGGCCATACTGGGCTCGTTTTCCGCGACACAGGCACTGTCAAGAAGCGTCTTCACCGCATCAGTGACCTCGGCCAGGCGCTGCTGTGCGTCCTCGCCCCGGGCAAAGAGCTTGATTTCGATGTAGGGCATGGAACAGCGATAGCCCAGTGTGATCCCGTCCGGCAATGCCAGCGCTTCGAGCCGATCGGCCAATGCCGATTCCCGGTGCCCGAAACAGAGCAGCTTGTGTACGCGGGAGGGCACGACAACACCGAACGTCTGATCGATAAAGGGCAAGAGCTGCTCGTCGACCATGCGCTTGAATTCCACCGGCACCCCCGGCGTAAAGAACAGCCAGGCCCCGTTGAGCTGAACGCGAAAGCCACAGGCGGTACCCACCGGATTATCCACCAGCTCGGCGCCGGACGGCAGCCAGCACTGCTTGAGATTGCTCGGAGTCAGCGCCCGGCCTTCACGGGCAAAGCGCTCGGTCAGACTCGAACGCCAGCTGGGGTAGAACTCGAGCTCAGCCCCCTGCGCCTTGGCCATCGCTGCAGCGGAGAGATCATCGGAGGTCGGGCCCAGACCGCCGTTGACGATGACAAGATCGGCGCGCGTGCTGCATTCGGTAAACGCTGCCACCAGATCATCCAGCCGATCACCCACGGTGACGCGCCGCTGCATCTCGATCCCCTGCTCCATCAGGCAGTTGGCCAGCCAGGCCGCATTGGTATCGACTATTTGACCGGCCAACACCTCTTCACCGGTACAGATCATCTCTACACGCATCAACAGGCTCCTTGCATCGTGGCAGCGCGCCATAAAAAAGGGAGCCGCCGGCTCCCTGTGTTTCAGGGTCAGGCTATAGAAATAGCCCAACCTGCAGCAGTGGATCAATAGCGAAGTTCAGGACTCAGCCCCAACGCCCGCACCGCCGCCTCGCCGGCACTGGCACCCATACGGCCCAGGAGCTGCTCGAGCTTGTTCGGTTTCTTGGTAAAATCCTTCAG
>CAYWUD010000423.1:0-2277 GCA_964461355.1 uncultured Pseudomonadales bacterium
GCCTTTGGCCTGCGCGCCTCGATCCCCTTTATTGCCGGTACCCTGTGCGGTGTCTGCCTGCTGTTTCTGGCTTCGGCCTACGGGCTTTCATTGCTGTTCGAGCAGTATCCCCATGCACACCGCCTGTTCCAGTATCTGTGCCTTGGCTATATTAGCTATCTGGCCTGGCGCCTGGCCAATGCCGGCACGCGCCGTACCGGCCAGGGTAAAGCGCTGGGTTTTGGCGCCGGGGTGATGCTGAACCTGCTTAACCCCAAGGGCTATATCGCCACCCTCGGCACCATCGCCCAGTTCAGCCTCCCGGGGCCCGATTACGGCTTTTCCATCGCCGTTCTGCTGGCGCTGGTGATCGGCTCACTGTGGATCATCGACTGTGCCTGGTGCTACGGCGGTGCCCGTCTGGCGCGCCTGCTGGCTGACGAACGCCGGGCGCCGCTGCTCAATCGCACGCTGGCCAGCATCCTGATCATCAGCGTCTGCTGGGCCACCTTTGGCAGCCATTACTGACCTCGAGCAGGCCCTGCACGTTGCGCCATTATTCCCCCTCAAAGCCCATCCCCGGCAGCACTGACTAAATTAAAAGAGTTTCCGACCGAACTCTGACAAAGGGCAAAAACCCTTCTGGCACGGGGGCTCTGCGGGCACTTCGGCGCGCATGGTGCGCCCCGAAGACGGCATTAGGTAGTTACCCCTATTTCTCGGTGGCAAACACCGCCTATGCTTGCGCCCCTTTGGCCTTCGCCCGAACCGCTCTTTAACCGACACAAGGATCGCTATGAGTAGCCTGATCGACTCTATCAATGGCGTGCTTTGGAACTACCTGCTGGTCTTCCTGCTGCTGGGAACCGGCCTCTTCTTCAGTATCCAGAGCCGCTTCTTCCAACTGCGCCGCCTGGGCTGGTCATTTCGTCTGCTGCTCGGCAGCCGCCAAACCAGCGCCAACGGTATCTCCAGCTTCCAGGCATTCTGTACCAGCCTGGCCGCCCGCGTCGGCACCGGCAACCTCGCCGGCGTTGCCGTAGCCCTGTATGCCGGCGGGCCCGGCGCCATCTTCTGGATGTGGCTGATCGCCATTCTGGGCATGGCCACCAGTCTGGTGGAAAACACCCTGGCGCAGCTGTACAAGACCAACAATCACGACGGCACCTTCCGCGGTGGCCCGGCCTACTATATCCAGAAGGCCCTCGGCCTGCGCTGGCTGGGGGTGGCATTTTCGATCGCGCTGATTATCGCCTTCGGTTTTGCCTTTAACGCCTTCCAGGCCAACTCCATTGCCGAGGCGCTGCAAACCGCCTACGGCGCCGACCGCATGCTGGTCGGTATCTGCATCGCGGCGGTCGCCGGGCTGGTGATCATGGGCGGCATCCGCTCGATTGCCCGCTTTGCCGAGCTGGTGGTGCCGCTGATGGCGCTGCTCTATCTGTCGGTGGCCCTGATTGTGGTAGCGCTGAATATCACCGAACTGCCGGCGGTGCTGCTGCTGGTGTTCAAAAGCGCCTTCGGCATCGGCAGCGCGGCCGGCGGTGTCGCCGGTTTTGCCATCAAGACGGCGATGGAACAGGGCATCAAACGCGGCCTTTTCTCCAACGAAGCGGGTATGGGCAGCGCGCCGAATGCCGCCGCTACCGCCACGCCGAACCCGCATCATCCGTCCACCCAGGGCGCGGTGGGCATGCTCGGTGTCTTTATCGACACCATCGTGATCTGCAGCGCGACGGCGGCGGTGATTCTGCTCTCGGGGCCGATCACCCCGCCGGCCCCCGACGCCGCACTGGAAGGGATCGCCATCACCCAGCAGGCGCTGAGCCTGCATGTCGGCAGCTGGGGGCAGGATCTGATCGCTGCGGCGATTCTGCTGTTCGCCTTCACCTCGATCATCGCCAACTACTACTACGGCGAATCGAGCCTGATGTTCCTGAAGGAGAGCCGCCTGTTGCTGCTCGGGTACCGCCTGGCGGTACTGATAACGTTGATGGTCGGCGCGGTACGCCAGCTCAGCGAGGTGATCGCGGTCTCGGATCTGGCAATGGGCATCATGGCCCTGATCAACCTGATCGCCATTCTGCTGCTGTCCAAATTCGTTCTGGCGGTGATCCGCGACTACGACCGTCAGATCAGTGCGGGACAGACGCCGGTGTTCGACCGCAAGCAGTTCCCCTTCCTCGATCGCACCATCGACCCCGATGTCTGGACCGGAAAACCCTGACCTGCAGACATAAAAAAACCGGGCCCAGGGCCCGGTTTTTTTATGTCTGGCGCTTACGAAATTAACCCGCA
>CAYWUD010000424.1:0-2273 GCA_964461355.1 uncultured Pseudomonadales bacterium
CTCAGGTTGTCGATCATGAAATACCTCGGAATTAAACAATGGCGCGACCGCCGTCAACCGGTATCACGGCTCCGGTGATATAGGGGTTGTCGAGCAGAAAGCGAACCGTCTGATAGATCACTTCCGGCCCGGGTTCGATGCCGATGGCCGATTTTTTCAGGGTGCGTGCGCGGTAGTCGGGATCATCGTCCGGCTGGAACATGATCAGTGACGGTGCGATCGCGTTGACCTTGATCGTCGGGGCCAGCAGCTTGGCAAAGGAGCGTGACAGATTCTCCAGGCCTGCCTTGCTGGCGGCATAGGCGGTGTGTCGACTGCTGCCCTTGTGCACGATGTAGTCGCTCATATGAATGATGTCGGCAAAGGGATCGGCGCCGGCCTCAAGCAGGGGGGCCAGGGACTGATTGAGCAGATAGGGGGTGAGCATATGCAGATTCACCAGCAGGGTAAAGTCTTCGAGCTGCTGTTCTATGCTGGTTGCGTTGGCCAGCCATTGCGAAGCGTTATGGATCAGGGCGCGCAGGTGGCTGGTACGGGCGCGTACGGCTTCGGCCAGGCCGAGGATGCCCTCTGCGGTATCGAGTTCGGCGTGTATCAGCTCGATGCCCTGTTGCTCGAGTTCGTCGAAATCATCGCGCCAGGTGCGGTAGCTGACCAGAACACGATAATGGCAGGCGCGAAGACGCAGGGCGCAGTGGCGCCCGATGCGCTGACCGCCGCCGGTAACAAGGACACAGGACTGATGCTGCATGGGGCTTTTCCATCCACAACCTGTGCTTGAGGCTAGCAGCTTCATCGGTCGTTGCGCGCATACAGAGGCTTTACAGATAGCGGAGATTGGGCAAAAGCTGGTTATAATCTCCTCGCATGTAGGTGGATCAGGCAACGGGGGGAGTGATGCGACGCGCAATGCATGGTACGGGCAGACATGGATGGTCTGTGCTGGGGATTCTGGCGACGCTGCTGCTGAGCACGGGCCTTCAGGCTGCAACCCTTGATCAGGTGCGTCAGCGCGGGCAGGTCATGTGTGGCGTCAATGTCAGTCTGCCCGGTTTTTCTATCCAGAATGAAGCGGGCCAGTGGCAGGGCATGGATGTTGATTTCTGCCGTGCGGTGGCCGCAGCAACGCTCGGCAGCAGCGAGAAAGTCCAGTTTGTACCGCTCAATACCCAGGAGCGCTTTATAGCGCTGCAGCAGGGGCGTGTGGATCTGCTGGCGCGCAACACGACCTGGAATCTGACCCGTGATACCTCGATGGGGCTGCAGTTTGCCGGGGTCAGCTATTTCGATGGTCAGGGGTTTATGGTGCGCAAGCGTCTGCGTGTGCGCAGCGCACTCGAGCTTGAGGGCGCATCGGTCTGCCTGCAGCCGGGCACCACCACCGAACGCAACCTAGATGATTATTTTCGCCAGTACGGCATGAAGCTCGACAAGCTGTATTTTGATACTGCCGTCGAGATGGCGCGGGCTTTCGATGCCGGTAAATGTGATGTCTTGAGCTCCGATCACTCGCAGCTGTATGCCTGGCGTGCGCGGCTGCGCGATCCGATCGGCGTGGTTGTCCTGCCGGAGGTGATCTCCAAGGAGCCTCTGGGCCCGGTGGTGCGCAGTGACGACAGCCAGTGGTTTGCCGTGGTCAAGTGGACCCTGTTTGCGATGATCAACGCCGAGGAGCTGGGTGTTAACTCGAAGAACGTACAGCGCATGCTCGGTTCGGATAATCCTCAGGTTGCGCGGTTGCTGACCGATCAGCACGCTCAGGCGATGGGGCTTGAGCCGGTCTGGGCACGGCGGATCATCGAACAGGTCGGCAATTACGGTGAGCTGTATCACCGTAATGTCGGTGAAGGTTCGCCGCTGCAGATCGAGCGCAGCCTGAATGCGCTCTGGACCGAAGGCGGTATTATGTATGCGCCGCCCTTCGATTAAATACGTGCATCAATAGACAAAATTGATTTTTTTTTGTGCGTTTATTAAACTGCTCTGTCTTTTTTGGACGGGGCTTTATCGCTGGCGCGCAAGGCTTCGTTCATGCTTCAAATCGGCCCATGTGTCTGTACTCGGGCGCTCCCCGTCTGATCTTTCCGGCGGGGCATTATCTGTCGTCTTAATGCGACGTCCTTTATTTGGCCTGTTTAATAACGGCTATTGCTTCGTATAGCCGGTTGCTTATTGGCAGCCGGTTTTTTAATTCGACTATAGTCATATAAATAATTGGTTTTTTGATTGGTATCTATGAGCGAAATGATGTCGGTAACAGCATTCGATCTGTT
>CAYWUD010000425.1:0-2269 GCA_964461355.1 uncultured Pseudomonadales bacterium
AACTCCAACAGAGTGCAAGGTCCTCCTTACTCATTCCCTCACCGTTATCAATTACCTGTATCTTATCTATACCTCCACCCTCTAGGTGCACTTCTATAGACGTTGCTCCTGCGTCAATTGCATTATCAAGGAGTTCTCGGACTACCGCTTGTGGTCTATCTATTACCTCTCCCGCAGCAATCTTCTGCGCAGTAGCCGGGGGAAGTAGAGTTATTTTTTGTGTTTTCATAAACTTTCCTAAAATCGAAGGGTGACACCCAAAGAAGCGCTCACAGGATCTTTACCAATATTTATGGCACCCTGAATAAAGAGAAAATCCGTAATTCCATATCTGATAGATCCATGTAAATAGGTATGTTTCATTTTTGTAAATTCTAAGAAGCTTTGATCTCCTTTAATAAGAGACCCTAGGTTTTCCATAGATATACCCGCAGACCCATGCCACTTCTTATATGCTAATGGATCATTTAATGTCCAGAGAGCTGTGAATCTATCAAAGTTGTAATCCCAGTTTTTCGCTACTGGATCCTGACTGAAATTGAGAGCATACACAATACGGAGTTCTTGTTCCTTCCCAAACTTTATCCTATTATCTGTTTCATACTGTAACATATAGGGACCATTTTCATACACTCCAGAACTTGTCTCATTTGCATACATGCTGTGGATAGCACTCTGGTTATCCCGGTAATACTGGTTAAAAAATCCTCGGTAAATAGATCTACTGTAACTCACATAATGGTTTGAGCTAAATCTATCAGAATTAACGGTTATTCCTCCAGAGAGATAGAAGCTGTCAAGACTTCTAAAGAAACCAGAACTTATCTGAGCAATCGCTTTCCAGTCTAGGGTTCCCTCCTCTATAGGTGCTATGATACCAGTTTCTAGAAGGAGTCCAGTCTTTGTCTTTGTTGTAGTAAAAAGTGGAATATACTGGTCAACTCCAAGGGCTAACAGTCCAAGGGTATTCTGAGATGATTGCAGATCACTTCCGTATGCAACAGAGATACCTGTTTCTACGGGATGTCGAGAGCTACTATGGAATCCTAAGCGTGCACCTGCAACAGTAAGATCTTCCATGTTTGGCGTGTACGCTTCGGCAGAGAAAAAAGTTGTGTTTACGTAGAATGCTCCTTGAAGAGCCATTCTGTAGCGAGGGTCATCTAATGCTGGTGCAATAAAACCTCCTGCTGAAAGTCCTTTACGCTCTCTTCTGCTAAAATCTAATGAGAAGATTTCTGCATCCTGAATACGTAGAGCGTAAGCTATAGTATCAATTTTGTGGAGAACTCCCTGGTAAATTGGCCAGAAAGAGGGATCTGTAAAGAACTGCCAGCCTCTATAGTCAAATGCAAAACCCCACTCATTGTTCTGTCGGAAATACATATTTGCGGGTATCTCAAATCGCAGTTTGAGGTTATCTTTGTAGTACTGAAAAAATGGAGCTGCATAGAGGGCAAAATTTTGATCTTCTATGTACAAGTCTCCTGTTAACCCAAAGGATATACTCTTTGGCTGGAACTCCTGCTGAGACTTGTCCTGTAACTCCTGTGGTTTTTGCGTCTCCTCCGCTGTTATGTTCTCCTCATCGGGAGTGTACATAACTAAGGTTTTTTCTGAGACCTTTGTTCCTTGAGGCTTAGCCTCCTTTTTAGGGGGATTTTTTTTCTCCTCTGGAGTAGTTTTTGAAGCGGGGGGTATCTCTTCGCTGAATGAAGAGGCGTAAAGTATTTCTCCAGTACCCTCTGCAAAGAGAGGGGCTCCCATAAGGAATATCAAAAGTGTAGAAAATAAAACTCCAAAGACCAAGGTTGTTCGCTTCATATATATATAATAAACCATCTTTTTTGCTCCGTCTACAAAGGGTATGGTAAAAACCTTGGAAATTGAGGTTTTTTAAGGTTTTTTGTACAAGAGCTACCGAGATAGGAGCTCTTGTACCACTTTTTGCACATGGCGCTGGGGTAAACTTTCACCTTTGTTTGGGTTTATAAAAATACGTATTCTGCGTAGCGCTCCCGTAAGATCTTCCCCAAGGCTGTTTGAAAATGGTGTTATATGAAGGGTTCCTTGAGATACCTCTGGTACTTCAAAGGATATTGATTCTGGAACATCTATTAATATATCTGTATCTGATAGTTTTAGCGTAGAGGCCTCTTTGAGAGAGTTTTTTAGATCATTTTGCCCCTGTGGGGTAGTTAAAAAAGGGGCATCCGTATAGGAGGTATGAAACACCTCTTGGTACACTTTACCACTTTGTAAATAGTGC
>CAYWUD010000426.1:0-2254 GCA_964461355.1 uncultured Pseudomonadales bacterium
CGTGTGCACAAACGCAGCGCTTCGCTGCGTTTTTTTTTTGCGTCCCGAATTTACGCGATACAGAGCGGTGGCTGTCGACCCGGTCATGGTGAGGGATACGGACATCCCGTACACTCAGCGCGCAAAACGGATTTTGCCTGACCCAGTGCTCAAGGAGAGCGGCATGAACGGGAACACACCAGGGCTCCATCGGCCCGATCGCCAGACAGGCGCAGCTTTTGCGCATGCCCGGCGTGCATGCCGGCCGATGCGGATTCTGCTCCTCAACGCTCCGCATCCGGCCATTGGCAGCCGGATTCCCGATGAGCATCTGCCGCCTCTGGGCCTGCTCTGTATCGGGGGGCCGCTGCTCGATGCCGGGCATCAGGTAACGCTGCTTGACGCCGAGTTCGGTCCGCTTTCAGAAGACGAAATTCTGCAGCAGGTGCATGCGGCCCGGCCCGAACTGATCCTGCTGGGGCACTCGGGTTCCACCTCGGCCCATCCGGTGATTGCCGCACTGGCCCGGCAGCTGCGGGCCGAGCTGCCAGAAGCCCGGATCGTCTATGGCGGTGTGTTCCCAAGCTACCACTACCGCGACATTCTGCGCGCCGAGCCGCAGTTCGATCTTATTGTTCGCGGTGAAGGCGAGCAGACCGTGCTGACGCTGGTCGAGGCTCTGGGCGCCGGGCGTGATCTGGCCACGGTGTGCGGTATCGCCTACCGCGAGGGGGACAGGGTGTGCGCAACGGCCGCTGCGCCGATGATCGAGGATCTGGATCGCTACCGGGTGGGCTGGGAGCTGGTTGATCTGGCTCGGTACAGCTATTACGGCGGCCGCCGGGCGGTGGTGATCCAGTTTTCCCGTGGCTGCCCGCATCCCTGCAGTTACTGCGGACAGAGTGGGTTCTGGAGTCGCTGGCGGCACCGTTCACCAACGCGCCTGGCGCAGGAGATCGCCTGGCTGCATCGCAGCCACGGGGTCGAGCTGTTCAATCTGGCCGATGAAAACCCGACTGTCAGTCGACGTCACTGGCGCGCGCTCTGTGAAGCGATTATTGCCGAGGGGCTCGAAATTACCCTGATCGGTTCTACCCGCGCGGATGATATCGTGCGCGACGCCGATCTGCTGCCGCTGTATCGGCGCGCCGGAGTCGAGCGCTTCCTGCTGGGGATGGAACATACCGACCCTGTTACGCTGGCACAGATTCGCAAGGGCAGCACGACCCAGAATGATCGCGAGGCGATCCGGCTGCTGCGCGAGCACGGTATTCTGTCGCTGGCGACCTGGGTGACCGATTTTGCCGAAGTGCGTGATCGCGACTTCTATCAGGTTCTGCGCCAGCTGCTCTGTTATGACCCGGATCAGATCATGTCGCTGTATGCCACGCCACACCGCTGGACCGGGTATTACCGCTCGGTGCAGGAGCGGCGGGTGATCCAGCCGGACGTGCGTCTTTGGGATTACAAGCATCAGGTGCTCGAAAGCGTGCATATGCCGCCCTGGCGCATCTTCCTGTGGGTCAAATGCATCGAGGCGCTCCTGCAGCTGCGCCCGAAGGCGCTCTGGCGAGCATTGCTGCAGCCCGACCGGGCCTGTCGCCGTGGCATGTTCTGGTTTACCCGCATGGGGCGGCGCGTGTTCATGCACGAGTGCCGGGCCTTTTTCTTTCGGGATCGCCGTTGCCGTCCGGAGCAGACCGTGCGCCAGTTCTGGGGCGAGCCTCAGGACGCCGAAGCCCGGGTACTGCGCCTGCTGCCACGGTCTCCCGTAGAACGCGGGGGGCCGAGGCAAACGCGCGATTCTGTGCCGGTCTGCGGAGCGAAAGAGACTGCTGCGCCCTAGCACGGGGTGAAGACGGCTCCAGGGTGAGGGGTGCGCCGACGCCCTGAGCAGCTGTCGGCGTCTGTTCAGGGCGTCGGCCGGGCTGGAGCGGTGACCTGCTCGGCATCGCCTTTGTCGGCCTCATCGTCGTCGTGTTCGGCTTCGTTCTCGATCTGACGGTATTTTTTCAAAAATTCGATCTCGGCCTGAATGGCCGCCAGCTCTTCGCGCTTGTTGATCACGGCGTAGTGCTCGAACAGCTTGATCAGTTCGCCGCTGTTCTTGATCGATTCAATGGCCTGCCAGATCGCCCAGGCGGCATCCGGCCGGGCCTGATAGAACGCCTTGGAAAACGCGATGTAATAGGGCTGATTGCGCACCGCTGGCGGCACCTTTTCGATCCGATCGCGATCCTCCGGCGCTAACGAGGCACTCTTGGCATCAAGCATG
>CAYWUD010000427.1:0-2251 GCA_964461355.1 uncultured Pseudomonadales bacterium
GCGGTCTCTTCGAAGATCTCGCACTGCAGCTTGCCCAGACCCCAGATCGGTTTCACGTCGATACCCAGGCTTTCGGCAACCTTGGTCGCTTCTTCCAGGGTTTCGAGCTGCTCACGTTTGATCTCAGGCGCGTATTCCAGGATCGCTTCGATCATGGTCATGCGTGCGAAGGGCTTGCCGAAGTCGTAGTCCACGCTACCGATGATATCGCCGCCGCTGCCGAGCAGATCGTTGCTGATCACGGCAGTGCCGTGGATATCCAGCGCCAGCTTGCGGATCATCTCTTCGGTCAGATCCATCAGGTCCTTGTAGTCGTGGTAGGCCCAGTAGAACTCCATCATGGTGAACTCGGGGTTATGACGAGTAGAGAGCCCTTCGTTACGGAAGTTCCGGTTGATCTCGAACACCTGCTCGAAACCACCGACCACCAGGCGCTTGAGGTACAGCTCCGGAGCAATCCGCATGTACATATCGCGGTTCAGGGCGTTGTGGTGGGTGATAAAGGGACGCGCCGTCGCACCACCCGGGATCACCTGCAGCATGGGGGTTTCCACCTCCATAAAGCCCTTCTCGGTCATGAACTGACGGATGCCACTGACCAGCTGAGAGCGGATCGCGAACACTTCACGCGAATGCTGGTTGGTGATCAGGTCCACGTAGCGCTGACGGTAGCGCTGTTCCTGATCGGTCAGCCCCTTGTGCTTTTCCGGCAGCGGACGCAGGGACTTGGTCAGGAGCTCAACGCCGCTCATGTCGACATACAGATCGCCCTTACCGGAACGCGCCAGGGTACCTTCGGCACCGATGATGTCACCGAGGTCCCAGGTTTTGATCTCCTGCAGCAGCGCCTTGTCGAGCACCTTGCGGTTGACGTACACCTGGATACGGCCGGACATGTCCTGCAGCTCCATAAAGGCGCCACGGTTGAGGACGATACGACCGGCCACCTTGACCGGGATCGCCGCTTCGGCCAGCTGCTCCTTGCTGTACTCGGCGTACTGGCTCTGCAGATCGCCGGCCAGCGCATCGCGGCGGAAGCTGTTGGGGAAGGCGTTACGCTCGGCGCGAATGGCGTTGAGCTTTTCACGGCGCTGCGCGATCAGGCGGTTTTCATCCTGTTGTGCTTCAACCACTTGGTTTTCTTCTGACATATCCGTTATCCAAACTGGGCGGGGGGTTACCCGCTTGGGTGAAAAGGGGCGTTTACAGGCCTTTTTTCAGGCTCGCTTCAATAAAGGGATCGAGCTTGCCGTCAAGCACCGCCTGGGTGTTGCGGGTTTCAACGCCGGTCCGCAGATCCTTGATGCGCGAATCATCCAGTACATAGGAGCGAATCTGGCTACCCCAACCGATATCGGACTTGGTGTCTTCCAGAGCCTGGGCTTCAGCGCTGCGCTTTTGCAGTTCGAGCTCATACAACTTGGACTTCAGCTGCTGCATCGCCTTGTCCTTGTTCTGGTGCTGGGAACGCTGGTTCTGACAGGCCACCACCGTGTTGGTCGGCACGTGGGTAATACGCACGGCGGAGTCGGTGGTGTTAACGTGCTGACCACCGGCCCCGGAAGAGCGGTAGGTATCGATGCGCAGGTCCGCCGGATTGATCTCGATCTCGATGTTGTCGTCGATTTCCGGGGAGACAAAGACCGAAGCAAAGGAGGTATGACGGCGGCCGCCGGAGTCGAACGGGCTCTTACGTACCAGACGGTGTACGCCGATCTCGGTACGCAGCCAGCCGAAGGCGTACTCACCCTCAAACTGGATGGTGGCGCTCTTGATCCCGGCCACTTCACCGGCGGAGACTTCGACCAGCTCGCATTTGAAGCCCTTGTCCTCACCCCAGCGCAGATACATACGCAGCAGCATGCTGGCCCAATCCTGAGCTTCGGTACCACCCGAGCCGGCCTGGATATCCAGGTAGGCGTTGTTCGGATCCAGCTCGCCGGAGAACATGCGACGGAATTCGAGCTGCTCGAGCAACGCGGTCAGATCCGCCAGCTCGGCTTCGACCTCGGTCACGGTATCGGCGTCGTCTTCTTCGACCGCCATATCCAGCAGATCGGCCGCATCACCGGCACCGTGCGTGAGCTTGTCCAGCGTGGTAACAACATTTTCCAGCTGAGCCCGTTCACGCCCCAGTTTCTGGGCATAGTCCGGATCATTCCAGACATTTGGGTCTTCCAGCTCGCGCTCGACTTCGACTAGACGCTCAGACTTGTGAGCGTAGTCAAAGGTACCCCCTAAGCACGTCGGT
>CAYWUD010000428.1:0-2248 GCA_964461355.1 uncultured Pseudomonadales bacterium
CGTCGGTACGCCGCCGGATGAAGACGGGTCGGCGGATCTTTCTCATGTCCTGACGGTGGCGCGTACCATCGGAGCACGGATGACAACTGGCAAGATTGTTGTCAACAAGTCCACGGTTCCGGTCGGCACGGCCGATCGCGTGCGTGCAGTGATCGACGAAGCATTGTCGGCACGTGGTGTGGCGCTGGATTTTGCCGTTGTCTCGAATCCTGAGTTTCTCAAGGAAGGTTCGGCGCTGGAGGATTTTCTCAAGCCCGATCGCATCATTATCGGGAGCGACAGTGCCGAAGCTGCGCGGCGTATGGATGAGCTCTACGCCCCCTTTAATCGTAACCACCAGCGTATGATCCACATGGATCTGCGCTCGGCGGAACTGACCAAGTATGCGGCCAATGCCATGCTCGCCACCAAGATCAGCTTCATGAATGAACTGTCGGTGCTGGCCGAGCGGCTGGAGGCTGATATCGAGCGGGTTCGGGTCGGGATCGGCAGTGATCCCAGAATCGGCTATCAGTTTATCTATCCGGGCTGCGGTTATGGTGGGTCCTGTTTTCCCAAGGATGTGCGGGCCCTGCTGGCGATGGCTACGGAGCAGCAGGCCGAAGCGCAGCTGCTGCAGGCGGTGCAGGATATCAACGAGCGGCAGAAAGGGCGCCTGTTTGAGAAGCTCAGCCAGGTACTGGGTGATCTCTCCGGGCGCACCATTGCGCTCTGGGGCCTGGCCTTCAAGCCCAAAACCGATGATATTCGCGAAGCTCCAAGCCTGGTGCTGATCGAAGCGCTGCTTGCGGCCGGTGCCCGGGTGCGGGCCTATGATCCGGTGGCCATGGATAATGTGGCTGCGCGCTATGGCGCCCGTATCGAACTTGGCCGTTCGGCCGATCAGGTGCTTGAAGATGCCGATGCGCTGGTGATCTGCACCGAGTGGCCTGAATTTCGTGCCCCCGATTGCGCACGCATCCGCCAGCAACTGCGCGTGCCGCTGGTGGTGGATGGGCGTAACCTGTTCGAGCCGGCGCGTATGGCGGAGGCTGGACTCTTGTATCACGCTATCGGGCGGCCGGTGGTCATACCTGAGGCCGTGGCATGAAGGTTCTGGTCACCGGTGCGGCCGGATTTATCGGATCTCATGTGTCACGCACCCTGCTTGAGCGTGGCGCCGAGGTGGTGGGCGTCGATAATTTCAGTGACTACACCGATGTCGCCCTGAAGCAGGCGCGCGTGCGCTGGGTGGCGGAGGCGCGTCCCGGCTGGAGCTGTCGTGTGCTGGATCTGGCCGAGCGTTCCGAGGTGGCCGCGCTGTTTGCCGATGAGGCCTTTGATGCCGTGATTCACCTGGCGGCTCAGGCCGGGGTGCGGTATTCGCTGGAAAATCCGCAGGCGTATCTGGATGCCAACTTTCAGGGCTTTTTGAATGTTCTCGAGGGCTGTCGCCAGCATCCGGTGCAGCATCTGGTGTACGCCAGCTCGTCTTCGGTCTACGGCGCCAACCGAGCCATGCCCTATACGGAGCAGCAGCCGGTCAACCATCCGCTGTCGTTGTATGCGGCGAGCAAGAAGGCCAATGAGCTGATGGCCCACAGTTACAGCCATCTGTACCGCATTCCGACCACGGGGCTGCGATTTTTTACCGTCTACGGTCCCTGGGGCCGGCCGGATATGGCGCCGATCAAGTTTGCCCGCATGATCTGTGCGGGCGAGACGATCCCGGTATTCAGTTGCGGTCAGCATCGTCGCGACTTTACCTATATCGACGATATTGTCGCGGGTATTCTCTGTGTGCTCGAGCAGCCGCCGTGCGTGGACCTGCTCTGGGATGGCGAAAGGCCGGATCCGGCGACCAGTGCGGCGCCCTGGCGGGTGTTCAATATCGGCAATCAGCAGCCTGTGGGACTGATGGATTTTATTCGCTGCCTTGAAACCGCGCTGGGTAAATCTGCGCAGCTTGAGTTTCTGCCGCCACAACCGGGTGATGTGCCCGACACCTGGGCCGACGTCTCGGCGCTGCAGGCCGCGGTTGGTTACCGGCCTGACACCCCTCTGCATCAGGGGATTGATCGCTTTGCTGCCTGGTTTCAGTCCTATTACGGAAATCACCAGTAACAGGCTTGCCTTATGCCGGGAGAGTTGGTAATTTAGCTCCCGCTTCAAGGGCTTAGCCTGATCTCAGTTCAGCTTTGTCCGGTAAGGTTTTAGGCGGTTAGCTCAGTTGGTTAGAGCGCCACGTTGACATCGTGGAGGTCGCTGG
>CAYWUD010000429.1:0-277 GCA_964461355.1 uncultured Pseudomonadales bacterium
GCTACGGACGCGCATCAATTTGTGGGCCGAAACCCTATCTTTTCGATCCGCCAAGGTCAAGCCCGAAAGCGAATGAAAGATGGCGGAGAGGGAGGGATTCGAACCCTCGATACGGTTTCCCGTATACGCCCTTAGCAGGGGCGCGCCTTCAGCCACTCGGCCACCTCTCCAAGACGGCGGCCATATTAACAGATTCTTTGGAAATTCAAAGGCTTTATTTCGCGCCTTGAGGAGCTGAATAAGGGATCAGTCCTGCTGTTCCTTTTCGCGCTGAATG
>CAYWUD010000429.1:287-2240 GCA_964461355.1 uncultured Pseudomonadales bacterium
TGCGCTGATAAATCTCTTCCCGGTGCACGGAAACATCCTTCGGCGCATTCACACCGATACGCACCTGATTACCTTTGACACCCAGCACGGTTACGGTGACTTCATCACCAACCATCAGGGTTTCACCAACTCGTCGAGTCAAAATGAGCATGGGCTATCTCCTTATCTGTACAGCACACAACAACAATCATCACCCGCAGCGAGGACGCAGTCCCTGTTGTTGTCTGTCGAGCCTGCACAAGGGATTGAGTGGCTTCCCGTGCAAAACCAAAAGCAAGCTAATATTTTGCACAATTGGGATAGTCTAAACCCTAGACTATCCCAATCCATGCGTATTTCTACCTGACAGGGGCAATTAGGCGCGGGCGCCCGGCTCCTGTGCCAGATCGAACGCAGAGTGCAGGCAACGTACCGCCAGTTCGAGGTATTTCTCGTCGATCACGACGGCAATCTTGATCTCGGACGTAGAGATAATCTGGATGTTGATCCCTTCCTGAGCCAGGGCATCGAACATGGTCGCCGCCACACCGGCATGAGAGCGCATGCCCACACCTACGATGGACACCTTGGCGATCTTGCAGTTACCGACCACTTCACGCGCACCCAGCTCCTTGCCGGTCGCTTCGAGGATCTCGAGGGCACGATCATAATCGTTGCGGTGCACGGTAAAGGTAAAGTTGGTGGTGTTATCTTCCGCGATGTTCTGGACAATCATGTCCACTTCGATATTCGCGGCACTGACCGGGCCCAGAATACGAGAGGCAACACCCGGAATATCCGGTACACCCTTGATGGTCAGCTTGGCCTCATCACGGTTAAAAGCGATACCTGAGACAACCGGTTGTTCCATTGCTTCATCTTCCTCTAGAGTGATCAGCGTGCCGGGGCCCTCCTGGAAACTGTGGAGCACCCGCAGCGGTACATTGTATTTTCCTGCAAATTCAACACTGCGAATCTGCAGCACCTTGGAACCCTGGCTGGCCATCTCCAGCATCTCTTCGAAGGTGATCTTTTCCAGACGACGCGCAGAATCCACAACCCGCGGATCCGTGGTGTACACGCCATCGACATCAGTGTAGATCTGGCAGTCATCGGCTTTCAGCGCGGCAGCCGGGGCCACGGCAGTCGTATCAGAACCACCACGACCCAGAGTCGTGATATTGCCTTCGGCGTCCATACCCTGGAAACCGGCAACCACCACAACACGGCCGGCATCAAGATCTGCCCGCATGCGTTCTTGATCGATATCCTGGATGCGCGCCTTGGTATGGGCGCTATCGGTGGTAATGCGGACCTGACCGCCGGTATAGGAGCGCGCCGCACAGCCAAGTTCGGTCAGCGCCATCGCCAGAAGGGCAATGGTGACCTGCTCGCCGGTAGACACGAGCACGTCGTATTCACGCTGCTGCGGCTTTTGCTGAATTTCCTGGGCCAGGCCGATCAGTCGGTTGGTCTCGCCGCTCATGGCCGATACGACGACCACAATATCATCGCCCTGGTCGCGGAATTTTTTGACCTTTTCCGCTACCGCTTTAATACGCTCGACCGAGCCGACCGATGTGCCACCGAATTTCTGAACTATGAGTGCCATTGTTGTCTGCCGCTTGAAGATCCCGACCACTTCTGCCGGGCTATTGGGTATTAATGGATCGTCCGCTGCTTCAGGATGAAGCCAGCCGAGGCAATCGCTGAAAAAGAGTGGTTCGGCACTCTACCCGATTTACCAGGTCTTTAAAAGCCGACCCACCGCCACAAAAAACCGCGAACCAAAAGGGCTCGCGGTCTGGTGTAAACAGGGGCGCCCCGGGCGCCCGGCCACTGCTTACAGCTGCTCGACCCAGCCAGAGACCGAGGCGATCGCCGCCGGCAGCGCTGCCAGATCGGTACCGCCACCCTGAGCAAAATCGGGACGACCACCGCCCTTGCCGCCAACCTGGAGCGCAACGAACTTGA
>CAYWUD010000430.1:0-2239 GCA_964461355.1 uncultured Pseudomonadales bacterium
AAAAGTAGACTTCACTTTTTAAAGAGCCAATATATAAGGTATTTCCCATCTGTAGATTTTCATTGTTTCTTACCAGCTCGCCACTGCGATAGTTTTTAAAACTACGAAAGACAGAAATACATTCTTCTTCCTTACACTTTCTTGCAAGCTCTGGAATATCTAGAATACCTACCTTGTCATTGATAGCAAGGTCTAAGCGTTTAAATACACCACCAATACTCATACAATCTTGAAAGAAGTCATAGCAGCTTCTATGTTGAGCCAGTAAAAAGTTTTCGTATTGCCTGCAACCTTTGCCTTTTAACTCTAAAAGCACACCCTTAGTTAAGTCTAAAGAACACATCACCATAATGTCACCAAAACGATAATGCTCGTTATAAGAGTAGTAACCAAAGTCCTCATGTACCATATAATCCATATTCAATCCTAAAACACCTTGAATTACATCTGATACCTTAATCGTCGGAAACCGAATCCTTACATAATCAAATAGCATTTCTAAGAGATTGTCTGGATTGAAGCGTTCTAGTTCTTGGCTAATATGTTCTCTTAACTCTGTAACAACTTCTACTTTGCTATTTTCAATTTTGTTGAGATATTCTCTAGTAATGTGTGAAGCAATTGCCAGTTTATTTTGAGAAACACCATAAGCAAGACGCTTTTCCTTTAACTTCTCAATCCATAAATCATCATTTTCCAACCATATCACCTCAATTCCTTTCAATAAAAAAGGCAGTGTGAAATATTTTACTCTAGTTCACATCTGCCTAAATCTTTAAAAACCTTGATTAAATAAAGGTTTATTGATTGTTTTTATCTGTTTTCTGTTGAATTTGTGCCCCCCTGTTAGATACTGGGGGCTAAGCTATTGGCGTGACTTGCGTCACACCAATACGCTAGTCTGAATCTGTGGCTTTCGCGTCGCACGCCACCGGATCAGACTGCGTGTAGTTTGTTAGTTTTTCTATTTCTTTTAAAAAGTCATGTCCTTTTGGTACAAGGGGAGTATAAAACTCACTAATTACATTTGTTCCTACATCTACATAACCACGACCTTTTATCTGTTTTAAGAAAAACTGTTTTTGCGTATCACTTCCAAACATCATTCCATAGCCTAATTCACTCATACGACCTAAAGCAACTCTAAAATTAAACTGGTCACGTATTCCATCACCTAAATACTTTGCATCCGGTCTTTGTCAAGCCAGTATTAAAAAGAAACCTGCTTGTCTACCCAGCATAACGATTTGTTTTAACTTATTCATTACTTCGGTGCTTTCTCTACCTAACATATCCATAAAGGCTACATATTCATCAAAGATAAGGAAATTTGCCGGTAAATCAAGATAAGCATAATTCTCACCGGTTTTGTAGTTATGGTGCTGTTTCATTCTTCACTTCTAGCCAGCATTTCATCATAAAATCGGTTCAGACAGTCTAACATATCTTTCTTCTTGTAGTAGACGTTAGGCATAACACTTTCAAGGTCTGCTAAGTCTGCATTTTTAGGGTCAAGGATATATAGATTTGCATTGGTATGTAACAAGGCTTCAATAATGGTTAAAATGAAATATGTTTTTCCACCACCTGTACCACCAGCAATTAACATATGAGGAAATTTATCATATTCCCAATAAACAGAATCCATTAATTTCAATTTTCCATCTTGGGCTATTACTTCATCAATGGTAATACGACTTCCGATAGTATCATACAAAAGCACATATTCCACATAGGAATCCTTTAGTTGTTTATCCACCAATTCACAGTACAAACCAGTTTCTAACTTCTTTTCTAATTGCAATAACTGGTCTTGATACTTATTCATTGTAATTTCAACATTGATATGAAGATAGTAGTACATCTTGGGAAAGTGATTGATACGCTCTTTTGTTTTAGACTTTGATAGGTCTTTGAAAAATCCATCTGATTGGACTTGTTCCGATTCATACCAACAGTTTTGTAAAATCATCTTAGCTAACTTTTGTCTGTGTTGTAATTGCTTGATACTATCTGTTTTGTAACGATAATAAGCTGTTCCAACAATTAAGCATACAAAAAGGGCAGTGATAACACTAGCCCAAAAGTATGGTGTATTTAATTGTTTTGTAAATTCCTCTAATGTGATGCTTTGCCAATCTGCATTGATAATTGACTTTAAATGAAAAACAATAAATACTAATGTAAATATCGTTCCTAAAGATATTAGACTAAAATGGTAGACTAGGTTTTTGTCACT
>CAYWUD010000431.1:0-2229 GCA_964461355.1 uncultured Pseudomonadales bacterium
AGACGGAGCCGCAAACCGGCCACGAAACTGTACAAGGGCCCGGAAAGGTTATAGCGTGACCAGCTAGCTACAGCCTTTTTTTATAGAGAATGATGCTGAGGTAACCATGGAACAGGATCCCAATACCCAACTGTGGTTGGTGGCCAGTCTGGCCTTTGCCATCGGCCTCGCCGCCGGTGCCCTGCTCTGCTACCTGCTGCGTCCGCGCCGCACACGTCGCGCCGACCTCGAACTGGAGCAGTTACGCCAGGAATTTCAGAGCTTTCGTGATCGGGTCAATGACCATTTCAGTACCAGTGCCCATCTCAGTCATCGCCTGACCGATGCCTACCGCGCCGTGCAGGAACATCTGGCCACGAGTGCGGGCGAACTCTGTGCCGACGAGATGACCCGCCTCCGCCTGCAGGAACAGCAGACGCCCCTGCATGCACCGGAGGCACCGGCCGCACTGCCGGCCAACGCAGAGGAGCACACCCCGGCAGCACCACGCGACTATGCCGACCGTGTGCCCGGCCAGCCGGGAGAACTGGAGCAACGCCTGCAGGCCAGCGACCCGATCGAAACGCCACGCACACCGATCTGACCGCCATAAAAAAATCCCGGCCAGGCCGGGATTTTTTTTATGGGCAGCGCCCTCTGGCTAGTCATCGATCTCGGTCAGACGCAGCTCCCGGGGCAGGGAAAACTGGATCGACTCCGGCGTCCCGGCCAGCTCTTCGGGCGCCTCGGCACCCAATTCCCGCAGCCGTTCGATCACCGCCTGCACCAGCACTTCGGGAGCCGAGGCGCCGGCGGTTACACCAATACGCTCGATCTCCACCAGCCAGTTCGGATCGATCTCATCGGCGCTATCGATAAGATGCGCTTCAGCCCCGGCACGCTGGGCCAGCTCACGCAGCCGGTTGGAATTGGAGCTGTTCGGTGAACCGACCACCAGTACCAGATCCGCCCAGGCCGCCAGTCCCTTCACCGCATCCTGACGGTTCTGCGTGGCATAGCAGATATCGTTCTTGCGCGGCCCGCTGATATCGGGAAAGCGCGCCCGCAGGGCATCGATCACCTGCGCGGTGTCGTCCATCGACAGTGTGGTCTGGGTCACAAAGGCGAGCCGCTCGGGCGCTCTGACCGAGAGTTCCGCGACCTGCCGGGGATGTTCCACCAGATAGATCGCCCCGCCGGCCCCCTGGTCATAGCGGCCCATGGTACCGACCACTTCGGGATGACCGGCATGCCCGATCAGCACCACTTCCCGTCCTTCGCGGGCATAGCGGGCCACCTCCAGATGGACCTTGGTCACCAGCGGACAGGTGGCATCGAACACCTGCAGCCCGCGGCGCGCGGCCTCGGCCTGTACGGCATCGGAAACCCCGTGCGCACTGAAGATCACGATGGTGCCGTCGGGCACCTGATCGAGTTCATCGACAAAACAGGCGCCGCGCGCCTTCAGGCCATCGACCACAAAGCGGTTGTGCGCCACTTCATGACGCACGTAGATCGGTGCGCCGAACAGGTCCAGAGCCCGATTGACGATCTCGATCGCGCGATCCACACCGGCACAGAACCCGCGCGGATTGGCCAGACGCACCTGCAGCATCGATCAGGCCTCGGCCGCTTCGACGTTCAGAATCTCGACTTCGAACTCCAGCGCCTGACCCGCCAGCGGGTGGTTGAAGTCGATGGTGATCTGGTCACCGTTCACTTCGGTCACGACACCCGGCAGTTCCTGACCGGCGTTTTCAAAGCTCAGCATCAGCCCCGGAACCAGATCCTGGCTCTGCGGGAACTTGTCACGCGGCAGCACCTGAACATTTTCCGGATTGTGCACACCGAAGCCCTGTTCCGGGCTCAGGGTGAAGGTTTCACGGCTGCCGGCGGCCAGGCCGAACAGCAGCTGCTCGAAATGCTCCAGCAGGCTGCCATCACCGATGCTGAATACCACCGGATCGGTACGCTCGAAGGTGCCATCCACCAGACGGCCGTCAGCCAGGCGCAGGGCAAAGTTCAGGGTTACGCGGGTTTTGGGTCCAATTGCTTGAGACATGAGCCTTTCCTAGCGTGAGTGGGCTGTGGATTTCTTTTGTGGACGAAACATATCCACAATCAACATGAAGGCGCCAACAGAGATGGCGATATCGGCCACATTGAAGGCGGGGAAGTACCAGCCGTTGTAATGCAGCAGGATAAAATCGACCACATGGCCCAGAGCCACGCGGTCATACAGGTTACCCA
>CAYWUD010000432.1:0-2213 GCA_964461355.1 uncultured Pseudomonadales bacterium
CTCGCGCTACACCGGCAGCGACGACGCTCTGGCCCCGCTGCACAAACTGGGCAACGACAGCTGGAGCAAGGCCAAGCGCAAGGCGGCCGAAAAGGCACGCGACGTCGCGGCCGAACTCCTCGACATCTACGCGCGCCGCGCCGCACGCAAAGGCTTTGCCCATCTGCCGCCCGACGCCGCCTACCTGAGCTTTGCCGCAGGCTTTCCCTTCGAGGAAACGCCAGATCAGGAGCAGGCGATCCACGCCGTCACACGCGATATGGTCGCGGCCAAACCGATGGATCGTCTGGTCTGTGGCGATGTCGGCTTCGGCAAGACCGAAGTCGCCATGCGCGCGGCCTTCCTGGCGGTCCACAGCGGCAAGCAGGTCGCCATTCTGGTGCCGACGACCCTGCTGGCCCAGCAACATTACGACAGTTTCCGCGATCGCTTTGCCGACTGGCCGGTCGAGATTGAGGTCATGTCACGTTTTCGCAGTGCCAAGCAGATTCAGACCCTGTGCACGCAGCTAACCGAAGGACAGATCGATATCGTCATCGGCACCCACAAGCTGCTGCAGGATGATATCCGCTTCAAGAATCTCGGCCTCGTGATCATCGACGAAGAACACCGTTTTGGCGTGCGCCAGAAGGATCAGCTGAAAAATCTACGCGCAGAGGTCGACGTCCTCACCCTGACCGCAACACCGATCCCGCGTACCCTGAACATGGCGCTGGCCGATATTCGTGATCTTTCCATCATCAGCACCCCGCCGGCCCGAAGGCTCTCGGTCAAGACCTTTGTACGGCAGAACGATCGCGCCATGATCAAGGAAGCGATCCTGCGCGAGCTGCTGCGTGGTGGTCAGGTCTACTACCTGCACAACGACGTCAAGAACATCGAAAAGGTCGCCAGCGACCTGCAGGAGCTGGTACCCGAGGCGCGCATCGGTATCGGCCACGGCCAGATGCGTGAACGCGAACTGGAGCAGGTGATGCAGGATTTCTATCACCGCCGCTTCAACCTGCTGGTCTGCACCACCATTATTGAGACCGGGATCGACGTTCCCTCGGCCAATACCATTATCATTGACCGCGCCGACAAGTTCGGTCTGGCCCAGCTGCACCAGCTGCGTGGCCGTGTCGGGCGCTCGCACCATCAGGCCTACGCCTATCTGCTGACGCCGCCTCGCCGGGGGCTCTCGGCCGATGCGATCAAGCGCCTGGATGCCATTGCCCAGGCTCAGGATCTGGGCGCCGGCTTTACCCTGGCCACCCACGATCTTGAGATCCGCGGCGCCGGGGAGCTGCTGGGCGAAGGCCAGAGCGGACAGATTCAGACCGTCGGCTTTACCCTGTACATGGAGATGCTCGAACGCGCGGTGAAAAGCATCCAGAAAGGCGAGACGCCCAATCTGGATCAGCCACTGCATCAGGGCGCACAGATCAATCTGCGCCTGCCGGCGCTGATTCCGGATGATTACGTGCCCGATGTGCACAACCGCCTGATCCTGTACAAGCGTATCGCCGGCGCGGACTCGGCTCAGGCTCTGAAAGAACTGCAGGTGGAGATGATCGACCGGTTCGGACTGCTGCCCGAGGCGACCAAGACCCCGTTCCGTCAGACCCAGCTCAAGCTTGATGCCGAAGTGCTGGGCATCGACAAGCTCGAAAGCAGCGACAAAGGGGGACGTATAGAATTCGGCCCGGACCCGCGCGTCAATCCTCTGGCGATCGTCAAACTGGTTCAGAACCAGCCCCAGCGCTACCGGCTCGAGGGGGCGACCGTACTGCGCTTTATCGAGCCGATGAATACGGTTGAAGATCGCTTCCGGATTCCGGAAAATCTGCTCCAGCTGCTCGGCTCTGCGCCGAGCTGATCACAAAGGAAACACCATGACTGTCAAAAAGACGCTGGGCCTGCTCCTTGGCCTACTCGGCCTCTCCGCCCTGGCCGGCAACGCCCTGAGCGAAGCGCCCCGCTGGTATCAGGTCGAGGTGCTCGTCTACCTGAACGAGCCGCTGCAGGGCAATGAGCTCTGGCCCGAAGTCAGCATCCACCAGGCACCGGGACAGAGCGTGCGCCTCAACGGCAGCGACTCCAGCGCCTACCGCACGCTGGCCAGCAAGCCCGTTTTTGACCGCTACCTCAAGGCCCTGGCCGGCGATGGCAAGCAGGTCGTCTTCCATGAAGCCTGGCGCCAACCGGCCAGACCCCGCAGCGAGATGCTCTAC
>CAYWUD010000433.1:0-2208 GCA_964461355.1 uncultured Pseudomonadales bacterium
AACTCAGTATTATTGAAGAGGGTGCGCATAAACAGGTTCGTATGGCAAATTTAGCCATTATTGGTTCACATGCAACCAACGGTGTTGCGGCTCTTCATAGTGCCCTTATTAAGAAAACACTGGTTCCTGAGTTAGCAAAAGTGTTTCCTGAACGGTTTAACAATAAAACCAATGGAATCACCCAACGTCGGTGGCTTCTTTCCGCAAACCCCAAACTAGCAAAATTAATTTCACAGGAAATTGGAGAAGATTGGATTACAGATCTCTCTCATATTAAAAAACTTGAAAAGCTAGAAGGTAAAAAATCATTTATACAGGCAGTATCTCAAGTAAAAAGAGATAATAAGGTACGATTTGCACAGTTTGCAAAAGAGGAATACGGATGGGATATTAACCCTGACTCAATTTTTGATGTTCAGATTAAACGAATTCATGAGTACAAAAGACAACTCCTTAATGCACTTCAGATTATGATGCACTACCTTGATATTAAACAGGGTAACCCTAAAGATTTTATTCCAAGAACCTATATTATTGGTGGAAAATCTGCACCTGGGTATAAGCGAGCAAAACTCATTATTAAGCTTATTAATAATATGAGTACCATTATTAATAACGATTCCACTATTCAAGGAAAAATAAAGCTTTACTTTCTTCCTAACTACCGAGTATCTTTGGCAGAAAAAATCATCCCAGCAACTGATGTATCAGAGCAGATTTCTACAGCAGGAACAGAGGCTTCAGGAACTGGAAATATGAAATTTATGATTAATGGTGCCCTTACTCTTGGAACCTTAGATGGGGCAAATATAGAAATTGCAGAAGAGGCTGGATTTGAAAATACTTTTATCTTTGGACTGAATGCCGATGGTGCTGCCGAGCAACTGAAGGATTACAGACCTTGGGAGTTATACGAAGAAGATGCGCAGATTAAAGCGTGTATAGACACTCTATTTTCTGATAGATTCTCACTTTTAGAACCAGGACTTTTTTCTGAAATACGAGATACCCTACTCTCTCAAGCAGATAAATATTTACACCTAGCTGATCTAAAAGATTACTACAACACCCAACGAAAAGTTGAAGAAACATATAGAGATCAAAGCAGATGGATGTCTATGGTAATCAAAAATATTGCGGGTGGAGGAAAGTTCTCCTCTGATAGAACAATTCATGAGTACGCAAGGGAGATTTGGAATCTAGAGCAAGTTTCTGTATCACCAATTAAGGATAAAGATATTATAGAGGCAATATTAAAACCGTAACTTATGGTTTTAATATGTTTGCAAATAAAAAAAGGGGGAGGTTTTAACCTTCCCCTTTTTTATGCAGTTATAGAACTACTTTTTTAAGGTAATAGCCTTTTTTGCCGCCTTTACAATATCCTTAGCAGTAAGGTTAAATCTCTCTTGCAGGTAATCTTGAGTTCCCACCTCTCCAAAAAGATCCTGCACACCAACTCTCACAACAGGCACTGGATAATTTTCTGCCATATACTCTGCAACCGCACCACCCATACCACCAGAGGCTTGAGCATTCTCACAGGTTACAATAGCACCAGTTACTTGAGCCTCAGCAAGAAGAAGCTCTTTATCAATTGGTTTGATCGTATGAAAATCAATAAGTGAGGCAGAAATACCCTCTTGTTTTAGCTCTTCAACTGCTTGAGTAGCAGCATCAACCATAACAACACCGGTTGCAATAAGAGTCACATCGGTACCCTTATGTAGAGTGATTCCTTTACCTTTAGTAACAGCTTGGCCCTCATTGTATCGATGAGCTCCACCTTTACGGTGTAGGCGAATGTACACAGGGCCGTCGTGATTATACGCTTCTTTGATAAGCTCACGAGCTGAAAGCATATCAGATGGCTCTAAAATAAGAAGGTTTGGCACAGCTCGCATTAATGCGGTATCCCCAAAAGGCATATGAGTTCCACCGTTAAATTTTGCGGTAATCCCGGGATCACTTCCTACTAAAATAACTTTCTGCTGAGCATAACATACAGAAAGAAAAAACTGATCAAAACAGCGGCGAGACGCAAAGGTTCCAAAGGTGGTAGCAAAGGGAATCAGCCCTTCAGAGGAGAGCCCTGCCGCAACACCAACCATATTAGCCTCTGCTATTCCAACATTAATAAATCGATCAGGGTGGGCAGCTTTAAATACCTTAGTACCGTGTGCACCCATAAGGTCAGCCTCGAGCATA
>CAYWUD010000434.1:0-2191 GCA_964461355.1 uncultured Pseudomonadales bacterium
CAGCAAACTTAGTGGTGCAGGAAAGCGATCTGTTGATCGTCGTCGGCGCGCGCTTTGATGACCGCGTGACCGGAAAGCTGGACACCTTTGCGCCCCACGCTAAAGTCATTCACATCGATATCGATGCGGCGGAATTTAACAAACTGCGTCAGGCCAATGCGGCGCTGCGCGGTGACATCAACACCATTTTGCCTCAGCTTGAACTGAGCCACGATATCTCGCCTTGGGTTCACCACAGTGAAAGCCTGCGCAGCGGATTCAAATGGCGTTACGACCACCCGGGCGATGCGATTTTTGCCCCACTACTGCTCAAACAACTGTCAGACATGATGCCAGACAGCGCCATCGTCTCGACCGACGTCGGCCAGCACCAAATGTGGGCCGCGCAGCACATTCAGCCACGCGATCCGCAAAACTTCATCTCATCGGCGGGTCTTGGCACCATGGGCTTTGGCCTGCCAGCCGCGATGGGGGCGGCGGTGGCTCGCCCGAATGACCCATCGATTCTCATCACCGGTGACGGCTCGTTCATGATGAACATTCAGGAACTGGGCACGCTGAAACGTCGCCAGATCCCGGTCAAGATGGTGCTGCTGAATAACCAACGTCTGGGCATGGTGCGCCAGTGGCAATCACTGTTCTTTGATGGTCGCCACAGTGAAACCATTCTCGATGACAACCCAGATTTCATCATGCTGGCGAAAGCCTTCGATATTCCGGGCAAAACCATCACCACGAAAGCGGAAGTGGAACCGGCGCTGAAAGAGATGCTGGCCAGCAAAACCGCTTACCTGTTGCACGTTGCGATCGATGAAGAAGAGAACGTGTGGCCGTTGGTCCCGCCAGGCGCGTCCAACAATGATATGTTAGAGAACACCTAGGAGACGCCCTCATGCAAAGATATTTACTCGACATCAAAGCAGACGATAAACCGGTGCTGCTAGAGCGTGTTCTGCGTGTGGTTCGTCACCGTGGCTTCATCATCAAGCAGGTTGCGGCAACGCAAAACCACGAAAGCAAAATTGCCAGTGTGGAGATCATCGTCGACAGCGATCGACCAATCTCGACACTGATTAATCAGATTGAAAAATTATGGGACATTCGCAGCGTTGATGTGACGCCCATCAAGGGCAACGAGCTCCCCAATAACATCTTACAACAAAAGAGTTGTGCTTAAGGAAGGCAATCATGGCAACAAAAACTGCAGATTACATTTGGTTCAATGGAGAACTGATGCCATGGGCCAACGCGACCGTTCACGTGTTGACCCATGCCATGCACTATGGCACCTCCGTATTTGAAGGCGTGCGCTGTTACAACACCCCAAAAGGCCCTGTTGTCTTCCGCCACCGCGAGCACGCACAGCGTCTTAAAGATTCTGCAAAAATTTACCGTTTCCCGATCCCGTACTCAATCGACGAAATCATGGAAGCAACGCGCGAAACCCTGCGCCAAAACAAACTGGATAGCGCGTACATTCGCCCGCTTGGTTTTGTCGGCAACGTCGGTCTGGGCGTTTGTCCACCCGTAGGTACCGAGATGGACCTGATTATCGCCGCGTTCCCTTGGGGTTCTTACCTTGGCGAAGAAGCGCTAGAAAAAGGCGTGAGTGCGATGGTTTCAAGCTGGAACCGCGCCGCGCCAAACACCATCCCAACAGCCGCAAAAGCCGGCGGTAACTACCTCTCTTCTCTATTGGTTGGTGGTGAAGCTCGTCGCCACGGTTACGACGAAGGCATCGCGCTGAGCGTAGACGGTTACCTATCAGAAGGCGCTGGCGAGAACATTTTCGTGGTGAAAAACGGCGTTATTACCACGCCACCAGCAACCAGTGCAATCCTACCGGGCATCACCCGTGACTCGATCATGACACTGGCGCGCGACATGGGTTACGAAGTTCGCGAAGCGAATATTGCCCGTGAAGCCCTCTACCTCGCGGACGAAGTGTTTATGACAGGTACCGCAGCAGAAGTCGTACCGGTTGCGACGATCGACAAAATTGAAGTTGGCAGCGGTAAACGTGGCCCTATCACTAAAGCGCTACAAGCAGCGTACTTTGGCCTGTTCAACGGCACCACTGAAGACAAGTGGGGTTGGTTGGATTACGTTTACCCGCAAGATGCAAAATAAGGAAGTAGCACAATGCCTAAATACAGATCAGCCACCACCACACACGGACGCAACATGGCGG
>CAYWUD010000435.1:0-2189 GCA_964461355.1 uncultured Pseudomonadales bacterium
ACAATCGAACACTTGAACTCTTATTTTCAAACAAGCCAAGTCATGCTGAAATTTCGGCATGGTTAAAAGGAAAAGGTGTAAGGTATGAATGCATTACAAAAATCAACTACTATTAACTCGCTTAACAAGTCGGTGTAGCGGTTCGCAAAAAACCGCTCCCGCTAACCTGGTCGTTAAGTTGCTTTGGAGAGTTATCGAATGACGATAGAAGAACCCATTTGGGTAGATGAGGTCAAGAATTCCGATTTTGATCTTTCTGATTTGCCCAGCGATATAGAGTCTCAAATTTCGGATTATTTGGATCTGGAGTTCATGCCGGAAGAAAATATCTCAATAAAATATATCGGAGAGTATGAGCTTTGGGGTAAGCCAATTAAGTGCTGGGACTTTGGCAGTTCAGAGGCATATGCGACAGTTCAGCCTTATGCGGACAGTTTCTATATCGGCATTACAAGTAAGGTTGTAGCTGTACAGTAATCGTATGTACAGTGATGGTATTTACCTGACTGTACAGTGATGGTATTTACCTGACCCATGCCGCCTGCCGTCCGCGCGTACAGGCTGTGCCGACCGTCCTCTGTCGCCGGACGTCAGAGCCCTGTTATGCGCAGAGCATTGCGGTCGGTATCGATGCCTCAGCGTCGGGGAGCTAGGCCGGCATCTGGTACAGCACCCGCATGCTGCGGCCAAACGCGCGGGCTACCAGTACGGCCAGGGCCAGCAGCGCTACGGCGGTCAGGATCCATTGCGCATCCATCAGCGTGCCGATCAGCATCACGCTGGCCGCGCCGATAAAATTCGCCGCGCTGATCGTCAGCTCGAAGAGTGAAAAGGTCCGGGTGCGGACCTGCCGGGGTACCTGCAGCTGCACATGATTCTGATACACCGTCACGCCGATCATGGTAAGCGCGCCCCAGCCAAAGAGGACGCCACAGGCGGCCAGCAGCTGCTCGAGTGCGGTCCAGAGCAGAATGCAGCCGGCCTGCAGAAAGGCTGCCGCCACCAGTATCCTGCCGGTGCGCACGTGCTGCAGCAGCCAGGGTGTAACCAGCGCACCGCTGATGGCGCCAAGGCTGATACAGAGCATCAGCTCTGCATAAAGAGCGTCCCCGCCCTGATAGACGTCTCTGATAAAGGGCAGGATCGAGGGGTAGAAGGCACCCAGGGTGATGCCGCTGACGAGAAAGGTGAACTGAATCGCCACGAGGTCCGGCCGGCTGCGGATGTAGGCCAGCCCCTCGCGCAGATCCTGCAGCACGTTGGGCACGCTGCGCTGCGCGGGTGCCGGCTGTGGTGCCTGTGTGTAGTGCATCCGCAGTAGCAGCAGGGTGCCCAGCGCATAGGTCAGACTGTTGAAGGCAAATATCTCCTGTACGCCGTCAAACGCGTTATACAGCAGCACGGCGGCAAAGGGACTCAGGGCATGGAACAGGGCGAAGGTCGAGGAAAAACCGGCATTGGCCAGGCGCAGATAGCGGGGATCGATCACCTCCTGAACGATCGCCTGCCGGCTTGGCCCGTAGATGCCGGCACTCAGCACGATCAGGGCCCGGATCAGCAGAATCGCCCCCAGCGCGTCTTCCAGAAACACCAGCGAGGTCACCAGCAGCAGGTTGATGCACTCGCAGGTGAGCATCACTTTTTTCTTGTTGTAGACCTCGCCCACGCTGCCGCCGATCGCGGTGCCCAGCGCCAGGGGCAGGACCAGCAGCATATGGCCGAGCCCCAGGTAGAACAGATCGCCATCCGTCCTGGCATTGATATGCAGCACGATGGCGGTGTTGGTCAGAAAGCCGCCGAATTCGGACACGAAAAACGACAGGAACAGTTTGGCAAAATTGCTGTGCGCCCGCAGGGCACGGTTCGCGAAGATCACGGCCTAGTGCTCCATCAGTTCCAGTGCGGTGCACTCCCCGGCATCGGCCTGTGTGCGCTGGCGCAGCTGGCGGTACAGGCGTCTGGCGTGGAAGCGCGCCATTTTGGCCGGGACCAGACACCAGCCTCGAAGCAGTTCGAGCAGGACGTTGTTGTGGGTATAGAGGCGTTTCGGCATCCAGCGGCGGACCTGTTCAGGGTCGGCCTCAACGCCGGGCAGCGGATAGGCATAGATCCGCGTGATGGGTACTTCGGGGTAGAGCAGGGTGCGGCGAAACGACAGCACCGAACTGAAACCCCGGTAACCTGCTGAT
>CAYWUD010000436.1:0-2184 GCA_964461355.1 uncultured Pseudomonadales bacterium
GAGTTGTACGTGCTGTGGAAAATCTTGAACTTTATACGCTATGGATGGATCCAGTGCTAAATGAGAAGGCGTACATTTTACCTGGGCTAGGGGATGCCGGCGATAGGCTTAATGGATCTGATTTACCTGAGGCCCCAAGAAATATGATTCAGCTTATTGCTGATTACGGTTCCGGTATTGTTGATCTTTACCGGAGTCAAGTGAGAGAGATTGAAAGAACCGTACTGGGGAGGTACTTATGAGACGCTTAATGGGAGTATTACTCCTAGTGGTATTTCTTCTTTCGGGCTGTGCTTCGGCTCGAAACACTCAGTTTGCTCAAGAGTATGCAGCAACACTTTATAATCTAGGAAATAGTTATCGTGAACTGAGAAACTACCCTGAGGCCGTTGCGTCATACCGTGAGGCTCTTCTTGTAGACCCTACCTTAGATGTGGCTCGGGTAAACCTGTATGTTACCTATATGGATTTAAAAGCCTATGAAGAAGCCCTTAATTTAATCATACAACTTGCGGCGGACTACCCAGATAACGTTACCTATCAAAAGCAGTTAGCCTATACGTATTATATGAATGGAAAACTTTTTGCTGCTCGTCAGGTGTATGAATCTCTTTATGAGCAGGATCCCGAAGATTATGATGCACTCACAAATGTTGCCAAGCTGTATGTATTAGAAAAAGATTACCCTCACGCAAGAGATGCATACGCTCTCCTACATGAGCTTGATGCTGCGGATAGCTCTGTGTATATGAAGCTAGGTGAAATTGAAGAGCAGATTGAGAGTACTGGAGTAGAGGAGGCGTTACGCTGGTATGAGTTAGCTGCTTCATTCTCTGAAACTCCAGAGTCTCTTGAGTCGATTATCCGTTTAGCCGCTCAAGCTAAGAATCATAAAAAGGTGTATAATACTTATGATCGGCTAGAGGAAGTTACCGCATCTCCAGGGGAGCCTACGTTTAGAAAGTCTCAATACGCCTTTCTTATTACTCAGGACTATTTAGTTGGACTTGATCTTCTTGCAGAGTCCATGAAATTAGGTTTTGAAGATTGGGAGGCTGTTGCAAACTTTAAAGGTCTTCCAGAGATGGAGCCCTTTAGTCAACAGGTTGACATTATTATATCTCTCTACATGAAGGATGATGAGTCTCTCTTGGAAGAGGACCTTATGATGCCAGAAGAGGAGGGCAATCTGTAGTCCTCCTCCTCTTTGTCGTTGTTACGCTTTGAGAATTTTTAAGGTTTCTTCCGCCACCTCGGCAATTGATACTTCTGCATCAATATTTTTGATGAGTCCCTCTTCTGTATAAAAGTCAATAAGGGGGGCTGTTTGCTTTTCGTACACACCTAATCTATTGAGAATAGCCTCTTCTTTGTCGTCCTCTCTTTGGATGAGTGGCTCTCCAGACACATCACAGATTCCATCCTGTTTAGGAGGGTTATATAGGGTATGGTAGATCTTTCCTGATTGCTTTGCAATGCGTCGGCCTGAAAGCCTTTTTACTACGGACTCTTTGCTAATAACAAAGTTAATAACCGCATCAATATGAGCAAATGTCTTGAGAGCCTTTGCTTGTTCAATGGTCCTAGGGTATCCATCTAGAATGACTCCCTGCTTACAGTCTGATTCTTGTAATCTTTTTTGTACCATTTCGGTGGTAATAGAGTCGGGTACCAGTTCCCCTGAGTCAAGGATAGCTTTAACTTGTTTCCCTAAATCTGTTTGGTTTGCAATATGACTTCGGAATAGATCTCCCGTAGATATCTGCGGAATGCCCATTGCCTGTTCAACTTCTTTTGCTATAGTTCCTTTACCTGCTCCTGGGGGACCTAAAAAAATTACATTCATCAAATGACTCCTTATTTTTTATACCTCCTTATAACATATAGGAGAAAATAGAGCAATATTTGTGTGTATACAGTTGTGAATTTGCCAATATCGATATATGAATTATTTGTATAAAATTCAATAAATATCACTTTTTAGGTTGTCATATGAAAAATTTTTCTGCTATACTAAAGTAGGAGGAGAGATTATGCGAAGACTTTTGGTGATGATGTTTATTTTTTTCATAACGCTCACTGCCTCGTGTTCTCAATTTGTAGTTGTTGACCCTCCTGACAATATGGATTATGCCCTTATCATTAAGGGACCTATGGTATTAGAGCAGGGTGTTGTGTCTGAGC
>CAYWUD010000437.1:0-2169 GCA_964461355.1 uncultured Pseudomonadales bacterium
TTTGGCAAGCAGTTGGAGGTTTTGGGGCTATGGGCGTAGGCTTTTTTTCTTTATTCCTGTATAATAGACTTACAAAGAAGGAGAAAACAGTTGAAATTGTTTCGGTCTATGCAGAAAAAAAGTAGTATAAAACTTGCTTTTCTTTTTTTATTATCCATAGTTACTCTTATTGGCTGTCAGGACATTTTGGAGGAACCAGACACAGAGAGAGCCTCTCTACCAAGTAATGTAATACATGGAGTAGACTTCACTTTTGCCCAGCAGGGAACCAATGCACTCATACTCTATTCTCAGAAGGCAACCCTCTGGGAAGATAAGGATGAAATAGACCTAGATGGAATAACTTTTCATGATATAAGTTCATCAGAAGGAGCATCGGGCAGTGCAGACAAAGGATCTTACAACGAAAACAACTCATACTTTACCCTAAAAGGAAGTGTCCAAGTTGACTACCCCGCAAGTAACCTTACCTACCAGGGCGAATCGCTCCTATGGGAGGGAGATAAATCTCGAATATCATCTGTTGGTGATGACTTTGTAGTAGTAACCCTAGGAGAAGACACAACAATTCAGGGAAGTCAGTTTGAGGCAGATACCCGAGGAGGCTCACTATCCTTTAACAAAGGTGCCGATGGAATAATACAAATAGGGAGTGAAGAGTACCATTTTTCATCAGAGTCAATGATAAAGAGGCAAGTGGGAGATGTGAGTTCAGTATCTCTTTCGAAAAATGCCGTAGTTTCTTCAGATATATTCTCTATGAAATCTGACTCCATTGTCATTTCAGGAAACCCATCTATTGTAGTAAGTAATGCCCCAACAGCTATTACCAAAAGCGATAAAACAGCAACTGTTAATGCTCAAAAAGCAACCTTTAACAGTGCAACAGGTATTCTTATAGGAGAGGGCTGGACCTCAACCTACGTTCCTCAAAAAGATCTCTTTGTTGAAGGATCCTATCTTAAATTAGATACAAAAAAGAATATCCTTATATTCCAGGTGGGGAGTAGTTTACGGTATCCAACAGAAGGGATAGAAGCATCTGCGGATTCAATTATTCTCAACCTAGCAGAAAGCTGGATTGAGTTTGAGGGGAATACAAAAATTCTCAATAAAGGTACAACACACTCAGCGGAGGTTGCATTCCTTAACCTAAATACTATGGATCTATCTCTCTGGGCTACATCGGGGAGTCTCCCTACGGAAGAGAAGAAAAAAGAGACAAACAAAGATGAATAACATACGTAAATCAGCAAAGACCTTGTTAAGCAGAAGAATAAAACTTGTACTCTGTATATTGGCATTTTTTCTTATGCCTACCCTTCCCTTGGCTGCAGACATTAGCTACTCTGCAAATACAACAACTCTAGGTAAAGTACAAGGTGTACAGGTTATAACACTCTCAGGAGATGTTACACTGCTTTTTGCGGGGTTTAAGGCAGAAACCCAACTTGTTCTGTTAGAAGGTGAAAACAGTGACATTATTAGATTCCCCTCATCTACAACATTTACAAGTCTTACCTCTGGATTAAAAATTTATGGTGAAGCTTCTCGCTTTTTTCAGGGGAATCAGGTATTAGAAATAAACTCCTGGGCAAGAATAATTAATACGGATGATGAAATATCAATCCAAAGTAATTATGCGTATATAGAGATTGCATCTAGCTCCATGAAAATGATTGGAGCAGTTTCTATTTACCAGGGAGAAAAGGATATTTTTGTTTCCGCTGATACCGGTAATTTTGCAAACAGCACACTTACCCTAAGAGGAAATACTTCAATTTTGATTGGAAGTGATCAATTTTTTGGCGACTCACTTATTATGAATATGAAAACAGATCAATTCACTCTTAGTGACAATATCCGTGGTTCGCTTACAAATGAGGGAGATAGGTAATTTTTTATGACAAACACCCTAGAAGGAAACTCCTGCATACGTGCAGAACACTTACAGAAGAAATTTGGAAGAAAGCAGGTTGTATACGATGTGTCTTTTGAAGTAAATCAAGGTGAGGTTGTGGGACTCCTAGGCCCAAATGGAGCAGGTAAAACCACCGCATTCTATATGGTAGTAGGTTTCTTAAAGCTCACTGGAGGATCCCTCTATTTGGACTCAAAGAATATTAGCAAAATGTCTATGTACAAACGGTCACATCTGGGAATATCATA
>CAYWUD010000438.1:0-2164 GCA_964461355.1 uncultured Pseudomonadales bacterium
CGATAACGGCAGTACGGGCTCCGGCGAATAGGTGATCCGGGCAAAACCTGTTCAGGATAGGCATTTGTACGGTGTTGATTGTGTCTTCAGGAGCGGGTTTTAGGGCTTTTTTTATCCTGTCATACCGATATAATACGTCACCCGTTTCCCGCGGATGAGTGCCCAATGATCTGAACGGCCCCGAGTGCCTTCCCGTTCTTGGCACTACGGGGGTGGTTGGAAACTAGCTGTCCTGGTACAGCCATTGAGGCGAAGTGAATCAATGAAAACTTTTAGTGCAAAGCCAGAAGCTGTAAAGCGTGACTGGTTCGTAGTAGATGCGTCCGGCAAGACTCTGGGTCGTCTGGCTACCGAAATTGCTCGTCGTCTGCGCGGCAAGCATAAGCCGGAATACACCCCGCATGTTGACACCGGCGATTACATCGTAGTGATCAACGCTGAGAAAGTTACCGTTACCGGTAACAAAGCTGCAGCGAAGATGTACTACCGTCACACCGGTTACCCGGGCGGCCTGCGCGAAATCAACTTCGCCAAGCTGGTCGATCACAAGCCGGAAATGATCATCGAGCGCGCTGTTAAAGGTATGCTGCCGCACAACCCGCTGGGTCGTGCCATGTTCCGTAAACTGAAAGTTTACGCTGGAGCAGAGCATCCGCACGTAGCTCAACAGCCGCAACAACTTGATATCTAATTGGGGGTGATCATGAGTCAGTACTACGGAACTGGTCGTCGTAAGTCTTCTACCGCACGTGTATTCCTGAAGGCGGGCACTGGTAACATTCTCGTTAACGGTCGCTCTCTGGATGAATACTTTGGTCGTGAAACTGCGCGCATGGTAGTTCGTCAGCCGCTCGAACTGGTCGAAATGCTCGACAAGTTCGATATCAAGGTCACCGTTGTCGGTGGTGGTGGTTCCGGTCAGGCCGGCGCTATCCGTCACGGCATCACCCGTGCCCTGATGGCGTACGACGAAACTCTGCGTCCTGCTCTGCGTAAAGCCGGTTACGTAACCCGCGATGCTCGTGAGGTTGAACGTAAGAAGGTTGGTCTGCGCAAGGCACGTCGTCGTCCGCAGTTCTCCAAGCGTTAATATGCTTGGCCGGGTTTCCGGCAAGGCATTTATCGCGAAACGCTCGACCCCTTTGGGTCGGGCGTTTTTTTTGGTTTTTCGGTTACTATTAAGGCTATGTATGTAAGGAGTATCCCTGCTTGTCACAGGGCATAGGTCTTTATTAAAATTTGCGAAAATTTTGCTAAAAGCAGCAGCTGAACAGCTCTTGAGGGGAGAGACTGGATGAATAATGACGGCGTGAACAAAGGCCGACGTCGCTTCTTGGTAGCCGCCACTTCCGTGGTCGGTGGCGCCGGGGCCGTCGGTGTTGCCGTACCGTTTTTGGGGTCCTGGCAGCCCAGTGCCAAGGCCAAGGCGGCTGGCGCTCCGGTGAAGGTCAATATCAGCAAGCTCGAGCCCGGTCAGCGGACCGTGGTCGAGTGGCGCGGCAAGCCCGTTTTTGTAGTGCGCCGCTCGCCGGAGATGATGGCTGCACTGGAAAAGGTTGCCGACCGTTTGCGTGATCCGGCCTCGGAAAGCAGTACCCAGCCGGCCTATGCGCAGAACCTCACGCGTTCACGTGATGATCATCAGGACATTCTGGTGCTTGTCGGTCTGTGTACGCACCTGGGCTGTTCGCCCAAGTTCAAGCCTGAACTCGCACCCGAGCCGTTTGATAGCGACTGGCAGGGTGGATTTTACTGCCCATGCCACGGTTCGCGCTTCGATCTGGCCGGACGGGTCTTCCAGGGCGTACCTGCGCCCTTGAATCTGGAAGTGCCGCCCTACCGGTTTGTCGACGAGCATACCCTGATTGTCGGTGTCGATGAGGAGGTCGGCTGATGTTTAACAAGATTATGGCCTGGGTCGATGAGCGCCTGCCGGTCACGGCAACCTGGGAAGCGCACCTGTCCAAGTACTACGCGCCGAAAAACTTCAATTTCTGGTATTTCTTTGGCTCACTGGCGCTGTTGGTGCTGGTCAACCAGCTGTTGACCGGTATCTGGCTGACCATGAGCTACAACCCTTCGGCTGAAGGTGCCTTTGCTTCCGTCGAGTACATCATGCGCGATGTCGAATACGGCTGGATTCTGCGTTACATGCACTCCACCG
>CAYWUD010000439.1:0-2160 GCA_964461355.1 uncultured Pseudomonadales bacterium
GTATCCCTTGTACTGGGTGCAGGAGACCTTCCCCTTAAGTATTATGGCTTTATTGTGTCCTCATTAAATAAACCACTGCTCCACGTGTTTGGTAACCATAACTTAGAAAATTTTGATGAGGTACATGGAAAAGCACTGTATCCAGACTACTCCCAACAGAAGGAGCCAATACATAGATACAGTTTTGGTTCTATTCATATAGGAGGACGAGTTATTAAGAGTGAAGGAATCTTAATTGCAGGACTTGGTGGATGCAGAAATTACAACAATGGAAAAAATCAGTACTCTGAATTTCAAATGTTTTTACGAATAATCAAAATGATACCTAAGTTACTTTTTAATAGGATCTTTCGAGGACGATGGGTAGATATACTCCTTACCCATGCACCTCCCTATGAGTTGGGGGATAGAGAGGACCCCTGCCATAGAGGGTTTAAGGTATTTCGACTTTTTCTACGATGGTTTAAGCCTAGATATATGATTCATGGGCATGTTCACCTCTGGGGGCTTAATGAGAAAAGGGAGATAACCTACGGCAACACAAAGATTATTAATGTGTTTAACCATGTAGTATTAGATTATGAGGAGACGAAAGGTGAACGTAAAAAATCTGTCTAATGAGGATTTTAACAAAGCAAGAATGAAAGCCTCTATAAAAGGTATAACCTCGGTACTTACGGGAAAAGGAGAGCATAAACTCCTGCCCTTTGAAGAGATAAAAGAGATAAGCCACACAAAAAATCAGTCCTATATTGGAATTAAAACTATTCCTATAGATCTTATTGCAGGAAGTGAAGGTAGATACCAAGATTTTGACAAAGCGTTCCTTCCCAAGAAAGAGTTTAGTCGACACCGTTGGGTACGAGTCAATGAAGCAAGACTTACAGACATTATTCTTCCCCCTATTCAAGTGTACGAAATGGGGAGCCTGTATTTTGTACGAGATGGAAATCACCGTGTTTCAGTAGCAAAAATGATGGGAATTGATTTTGTTGATGCGGAGATTATTAAGGTAGAAACCCCTATTAACCTTACCCCAGGTATGACTATTGAAGAGATTAGAGAGGTGGTGCTTGCATACGAAAGAACTCAATTTTTCTCTCACCCTCTTATAGCAAAGCATATACCTAACGACGCTCTCCAGTTTACCACATTAGGTAGGTACGAAGAAGTTTGGGAACACATCTCAGTCCATCGTTACTACCTAGGAGAGTACTACAATAGAGAGGTAGCCCTAGAGGATGCAATTATATCATGGTACAACACTCTATACCTTCCTATTGTTACCTGCTTAGAGGAAAATAACTTTTTACAAAAGTTCTCAAAACGGCATAGAGCAGATCTTTATATTTGGGTGATTAAACACTGGGATGAGTTAAAAAAAGATTACGGTGATGATGTTACCATAGAGAAGGCAACTGCCGACTTTACCAATCGCTTTGGGCGGTCTAAGATTCAGCGGATTTTCAGTAATATAAAAAGGGGTATACGAAAATCCTTTACACATCTTAAGAGAAAAATCAGAAAGCAGTAATACTTGATACTCCCTACTCTATAGGCTCAAACAACCCATTATACTGTCTCGTAAAAGTAAGTCCCTGTATTTGGTCGTTATAAGAGAGTGATAATTCCTGAATAAAGCCAGTCTCAATCATTGAGTAAAAATTGATAGACTCATATAAATACACCCCTGGCTCAAACACCTGCATAAGAACCTCTCCTGTAATTCTATTGGTGCCTCTCAGTACCGATGTTCCCGGAGAACTCACACGAAAACCCTTATCTAAAGGAGTAATCCTAGGGAAGTACTGGTGTGGTTTCTCCACAACATAGGGCTTTTTAAAAGCGGGAGGGCGTTGCACTACAATGGTCTTTGAGATCTCTCTTGCTGCTCGATCAAGAACCTTTACGGTCCACACCCCCTCATCAATGGGGTCTCTCTTTGGGTTTGCTGCAATTAAGGAGAGCCAAACACCATCAGAGTCAGGGTCTTCAAATACAGTAAATTGGTTTGGGAGGAAGTACCAAGCATAGGTATCACCCTGACGTTGCAGAATAACCTCAGAAACACCATCACCCTTTTCATTATCCTGTACAAGAATGAGTACCTCAAGGTACTCCTCGTAGTAAGGAGCAACAATATCAATACGCCAATCTACA
>CAYWUD010000440.1:0-2159 GCA_964461355.1 uncultured Pseudomonadales bacterium
CGGTTTCATCACGTTTGCTGGGTTTGCGCATCCTTGGACCCCCTCGAGCAACCTGCCCGCACTGACGGGTGTTCACACCCTGCTTCGCAAAGCCCCTATTAGCAAAGATAGCGAAAACCTCACCGGCGCCGCACATCGGTGCAAAAACACTGTAAAAGATAATTATTGCCAAATAGAGCCACCGTACTGCCCTTTAGAAATGCTGCCGCTGCACTATAATGCCCGCTTTCCCTGCACCGCTGGCCTGTCCATGAGATCACCGCTACGCACAGTTCAACTCCTCAAAGCGATCGGGCTTGAGTTCTATACCCGTTTGGTCGGCTACATCACCGGCATCACGGTACTGGTAGCTGCCGTTGCCTGCGGCGAGATCCAGCCCCACTATCTGTGGATTACAGGCCTGCTGTTACTGTTTCCTGTCCTCCAGGCTCTGCTGCAACATCGCTTCCAGGAACACCACCTGGAAGAAATTCGCCAGATCAACCAGGCCTGTGATGCCTTCAATCTGGGGTTTTTTGGCATTTATATGGGCGTCCCCCTACTGGCGCTGCTGTGCCTCGTGGCGATGCTGGTTCAGACCTCCTATCTGTACCGGGGTTTTTATGGCGTAACCTTCAACCTGCTACTGGTACCGGGCGGCGCAGTGGCCGGCTACCTGCTGCCGGGCGGGCATCCAATCATCGGCCCCACGCTGTACCTTGAAACCCTTGCCATCAGCGGCCTGCTGATCCACTGCATGCTGTATCTGAATGCCTACCGTCATCAGACGGTCCGCTTGGCCAATGAGCGCCTCGAAAGCAAACGCCAGCGCCAGCGCTACGCACGCCTGGCCCACAACCTGTCCAAATACGTGTCCCCGCAGGTGTGGGAGCAGATCTTCTCCGGCCGCAAGCACGTGCGTCTTGAAAACCAACGCAAGAAGCTGACGGTCTTTTTCTCCGATATCAAGGGTTTTACCGACATGTCCGAGCAGCTCGAAGCCGAAGCGCTGACCGAGCTGCTCAACAACTACCTGACCGAGATGTCGAAAATCGCCCTCAAGTACGGCGGCACCATCGACAAGTTCATCGGCGACTCGATCATGGTCTTTTTCGGCGATCCGAAGAGTCGCGGCGTGAAGGAAGACGCCGTTGCCGCGGTTTCGATGGCCATCGAAATGCGCAAATACATGAAGGTGCTCCGCCAGCAGTGGCGCAGCAAGGGCATTCGCACACCGCTCGAAATCCGTATGGGCATCAGTACCGGCTATGTCACGGTCGGTAACTTCGGCGCTGAAAACCGCATGGACTACACCATTATCGGGCGTGAGGTAAACCTGGCCAGCCGTCTTGAAAGCAGCGCCGATTCGGGCGAAATCCTGGTGTCCTACGAGACCTACTCCCACATCAAGGAGCTGATCATGTGCCGCGACAAGGGGGAAATACAGGTCAAAGGATTCTCCCGCGCCATTCGGATCTTCCAGGTGGTCGACTTTCGCCGTGACCTCGGTGCTCGCCGCAGCTTTATCGAACAGGAACTGGAAGGCTTTTCCATGTATCTCGATATCGCCAATATTCAGGCCTATGACAAACAGCGCGTCATCCGCTCGTTGGAGCAGGCGGCCAACAAATTGCGCGACGAAGTGATCATCTGAAACCAAAAAAGCCGGCACAATCGCCGGCTTTTTTCTACGCATGGTGCTCAGTGACGCAAGCCAAACCCGCGATCAAGCAAGCGATACGCCAGCGTATAGAGCACCAGCGTAAACACACAGATCATGCCCAGCGAAGTCAGAATCGAGATGCCATCGGAGTGCCCCAGAATACCGAACCGAAAGGCGTTCACCATATAGAGCACAGGATTGATCAACGAGACCTTCTGCCAGAACTCTGGCAGCACCTCGATCGAGTAGAACACACCGCCGAGATAGGTCAGCGGCGTCAGCACAAAAGTCGGCACAATGGAGATGTCATCAAACTTGTTGGCGAACATCCCGTTCAGCAGCCCACCGAGCGAAAACAGCACCGAAGTCAGCACCGCGGCAATCAGCGTAACACCGATCGACTGCACCTCAAGGTGGGTGAAGAACAGCGACAACAGCGTAACCACCAGCCCCACCAGCAAACCGCGCGCAACGCCGCCACCGATGTATCCGAGCAGCACGATATGATTGCTGACCG
>CAYWUD010000441.1:0-2149 GCA_964461355.1 uncultured Pseudomonadales bacterium
GAAGTCAATGCCCTGCGTGCTAAGCGCCGCTGCGGCATCTGTAACGCGGCCATGGATGCCTATCTGATCGATGAGCACCGTAAGCTGCATATCTGCGGTAATAACCCGGATTGTGAGGGGTATGAGATCGAGTCCGGCGCCTTCAAGATCAAGGGCTATGATGGCCCGGTGATCGAATGCGACAAATGTGGACACGAAATGCAGCTCAAGAGCGGGCGCTTCGGCAAGTACTTCGGCTGTACCAATGAGCAGTGTAAAAATACGCGCAAGCTGCTCAAGAACGGTGAAGCGGCGCCGCCGAAGATGGATCCGGTGCCGATGCCGGAGCTTAAGTGTCAGAAAGTCGATGATACTTACGTGCTGCGTGATGGAGCATCAGGTCTGTTTCTGGCGGCCAGTCAATTCCCCAGAAAGCGTGAGACACGCGCGCCCCTGCTCAAGGAACTGCTGCCGCATCGAAACGAAATCGATGCCAAATACAGCTTCCTGTTCGCAGGCCCAACCGAAGATGATGCCGGCAATCCGAGCCAGATTCGCTACAGCCGCAAGAACAAGGAGCAGTACCTGATGAGCGAAGTTGATGGCAAGGCCACCGGCTGGAGCGCTCATTATCAGGATGGTCGCTGGGTGGTGCGCGAGAAAAAGAGCAAGTAATGAGCAGGCTGACCGCTCGGGAGCGGGTTCGCTGCACGCAGCAGCAACTGTACCGCGCCGAGCGCCAGCTCGTGCACTGGCGCAAGGTGCATGAGCACGGCCCTGTGCGTGAGGAAAGCGCCTTCGCTCAGGGGACTGTGCTGGCTCTGATGCTGGCCTATCGATGCTGGCTGAGCGAGTTATGCGGCTCGCTTGAGTTCAGTGCTCCTCTTGACTCGGCCGAACAGGCATGTCGATTATGGGGCGATGGCTGTGTTGTACCCGAACTTGCGGAGCTCGCTCAGCTTGAGCGTGAACCCCATGGCTGGCCTGCGCGCCTTCTAAGCGGTTATGCCAGAATCTGGTTCGGACGTCAGGAGTCGATGGTGCTGCTCTCCGATCAGTCTGCTGAAGAGCTGACGATTCCGGAGCTTGAGCAGATGATCCAGGCAATGAAGGCGATGGCCGAGCGCTTTCGTCAGGCGCAAATTCCCTACTGATTCAGGAGTGACCGGGCATGAGTGCCGACTATTACGAAATTGTGGAACTGCCCAGCGGCGAGATAGCCTTGCGTCAGCTCGATGGCGTTGACGAAGCGCCTCTGGTGACCATCAGTTTTTCGCCTAAGGCCCGGCGCTATTTGAAAGAGCATTATGCCGAGGTGGCGCGGGCCATGATGACGGTAGGGCTGGAGACGGCGACCGAGCTGGTTGAAGGGCCTGAACAGCGCCAGCAGGAATTTGATGCGCTGGCCCGGTCGGATCAGTCGCTGCACTGAACCAATAAAAACCGCGCCAATAAAAAGGGACCGACAGGTCCCTTTTTATTGGCGCGGTGTGCGATCAGTTATTCCGTAGGACGCCCACGCTAAGACCTTCGATCGCAAAGGTACCGGAGCTTGGTTCAACCACGATGGTGTCGAAATCGGGGTTTTCAGGGTGCAGGAGTATGCGCTCTTTCTGGCGCTCGAAGCGCTTGACGGTGACTTCGTCGTCAATGCGGGCCACGACAATCTGACCGTTACGAGCTTCATGGGTCTTGTGCACGGCAAGGAGATCGCCATCGAGAATGCCGATATCTTTCATGCTCATGCCGCGAACGCGCAGAAAGTAATCGGCTCGGGGCTGGAAGAAGCCCGGATTGATGTCGCAATAGGTTTCAATATGCTCCGCGGCCAGCAGTGGGCTGCCAGCGGCGACCTGACCAATTACCGGCAGGCCGGACGGTATGTTCTGATCAGGAGTGTTCTGCTCGTCAACAATGCGAATGCCCCGCGAAGTGCCGGCGATCATTTCAATCGCGCCCTTGCGGGCCAGTGCCTTCAGATGCTCTTCGGCCGCATTGGCTGAGCGAAAGCCAAGCTGCCGTGCGATTTCTGCTCGTGTCGGGGGTAAACCGGTCGCTTCGATCTGGGAGCGGATCAGGTCGAGCACTTCTGCCTGACGTACGGTGAGTTTGACCATAATGTGGATGTCTGTGTTTTTGTACAGTTACTGTGATTATATCCAGTATCAAT
>CAYWUD010000442.1:0-2142 GCA_964461355.1 uncultured Pseudomonadales bacterium
CTACCGCCGCATTCTCGACGCCTATGCCCCACGCCCGGTGGCGATGCGCACACTCGATATCGGCGGCGACAAGCCGCTGCCCTACTGTCCGTTTCGCGAAGAAAACCCAAGTCTTGGCTGGCGTGGCATCCGCTTTACCCTGGACAACACCCAGGTGTTCCAGTCGCAGCTGACGGCGATGCTCAAGGCTTCTCGCGGCCTTAACAACCTGCGCATTCTGCTACCGATGATCAGCCGCCTGGACGAGGTGCTGAGCGTCAAGGCACTGCTGCGCTCGGTACACGAGCAGCTGCACGCCGACGGTTACAAGGTTCAGATGCCCAAGCTCGGGATCATGGTCGAAGTCCCGGCCGCGATCCTGACCCTGCCGCTGCTGGCCGCCGAGATCGACTTTATCTCCATCGGTTCGAACGACCTGACCCAGTATCTGCTTGCGGTCGATCGCAACAACCCGCGCGTCTCCAACCTCTTCGACAGCCTGCATCCGGCCGTCATTCACGGCATCTATCAGGTCGCCGAACAGGCGCGGCGACAGAAACTGCCGATCAGCCTCTGCGGTGAAATGGCCTCCGATCCCTGCGCGGTAATCCTGCTGCTGGGCATGGGTATCGACACCCTCAGTCTGAGTGCCTACAACCTGCCCCGCATCAAATGGCTGATCCGCAGCATCCCGCTGACGCGGGCGCGCAAGCTGCTGGCACAGGCTCTGAAACTGCCCGATGAACGGGCCATTCGCAGTCTGCTGCGTGAGGCACTGGAAGAGGCCGGACTGGGCGAATTGCTCGAGCCCATCAAGACCAGCAAAAGCGTGTCGAACTAGGTATAAATTTTTCTGGACAGCCGTGCCATTCGGCTCTTAAATCGCCCTTGTCGTTGACAGAAATGGGTTCTGTAACAGGCGATGGAACATGAACAAATTACGTATCTATGATCTTGAGCTCGACCAACTGGACGAGCTAGAAGGGCCGGATCTCGGCGCTTATGAATCCGGGCTGAAATCGGACCGCAAACGCCAGCGCAACGGGCGCCGCGATATCAGTCAGAGTCACAGTTACAAACGGCCCAAACCCCGTGAGGGCCATAAACCTCTGGAGTTTTCCGACGACTGAATACCGATAGAACATAGATCAACGAACAGGGCCCGCAGATGCGGGCCCTTTGTGTATTCGAGTATCGGCATTGATCTCCTGGGTTGTGCCGGCGTCAGGCGCGATCCTCATCCTCAAAACGGTAGGGAAAACGGCTGTGGCCAAAGCGAATCAGCAATACCGTCGCCCCCAGGACAAACGTGGTGATCCCCACGGCCAGCAGGCGTTCGCTGTCCATCGCTTTCATGTCCAGAATCAGATAACGGGCCAGCGCCACAATCGCGATATACAGCGGAATCCGGATCGGCAGCTTGCCCGATTCGAGATAGATCGCCACCATCGCCAGCACTTCCAGATAGATAAACAGCAACAGCAGGTCCGCCAGACGCACGTTGTGCTGCTCGATCATCACGTTAATCTCGATGGCAATCGCCACCAGCGTGGCCAGCGCCACGACCATCAGGCCAATGCTCTGGGCCCAGTCCAACAGCCGTAAACCGGTTGCCTGCATCAGGTGTCTCATCACCCCTCCTACTGCGTGCATGCATACAATTGATGCGGCCATTAAGCGCCAAACCGGGCACGCGCACAAGCACAAAACAAAAAGACAATGCCTAGATAGAGTGCCAAAAAGCGTACCCACCATGGCTAGAGCACCATGCACGGCGGCTCTGCAGATTCCGGGCGTAATCCTTGTCCGGGGCTATGACACATCAGGCCGGCGGAGCAGGGTTTTATCCTCGACAGAATACTGATCCCCTGCGAGCAGCTCATCCCGGGAGATCCCGGCGGCGACGCTCTGCCGGTACTGGATGCCCTGCGCTTCGACCGTGCCGCGACCAGAACACTGGACGACGTTGCCTCGTACTGGGACTGAGCCTCTAGCGGTACAGCAGGGCCTCGCCCATTGCCTCTCTGAACGGCGCGAAGTCGTCAATGACGACATCAACCGGATTCCGGGCACATCAGCTACAACCCGTTTACACCAGCGCCTTGCCGCCAATGCTTCGGTGTGGGCCTGGCGCTTCAAGGCGAGACGCGAGCCCGCAGACCC
>CAYWUD010000443.1:0-2123 GCA_964461355.1 uncultured Pseudomonadales bacterium
CACAATGTTAAGAGACAAGAAATAACCACCGACTTAGCCAGTGGTTATTCTCAAAAAGAAAGGTAAAAGTTCATTACAAGAGTCAAAGCTATCGAAAAACTCACGATTTTTACTATTCTGGAAAACTGGTAAAACCTGGGGGTAAGTAATTAACCCTCCCATCTATCTCTAGTCGAGTGTCTGTAAATATTCCACCGTAATTTTTATTTGGATCTCTCCTCCAATTTTCCCAACTACTCATGTTTTGATTGTAAGAGCTAGCTCCTGAAAACATAATCTGAAGCCCTCTCTCTCCCACACTTGTGAATCTCCAGTTACTTAAATTTTGATTAAATGATTTTGCATTTGCAAACATTGCCACAAAATCTTTAACGTTACTTACCTCCCAATTATTCAAAGGCTGATTAAAAGATTTTGCATTTGCAAACATATTAGACATACCTTCTACCTTTTCTACGTTCCAACTCTGTATATCTTGATTAAATGCTGCTGCCCCAAGAAATGTATAGTTCATATTTATGACATTCTCTACATTCCAGTTATTCAGAGGTTGGTTGAAGGCTGAAGCATATCCAAACATGCCAAATATATGAGTTACCTCACCAAGTTGCCAGTGGTTAATATTCTCATTAAAGGAACTCGCACCATAAAACATCTCACCAAGATTACCCTTCAAATATGGGATATCTCTGATATCTTCAGGAAAGGATTTAAGGTTGATACAGTTTTTGAAGGTTTGACGATTATTAATAAATTGTACAGCTCCAAAACTTTTTACCCCTGTGAGATATTTACTAGAATTAAAACTATTTGAGCCATCACCCCAGCTACCATCATCAGTACGGTTGCCATCAACATCACCAAACCGTAGATCTCCATAGATTTTTACTTCTTGAGTCCCTGCACCATAAGCGTGTACTGCATCTTCTTTACTGCTTACCCAGTTAAAAGGATAGCCTTCACCCCAGTCAATGTATAGGTTATATACATTACCATTAGTTCGTAGAGGTAAGGCAAAATCAGAAACTCCTCCAGAGGGTATCTCGTAGGTTAAGATAAAGGGTTCTAAATGGTCTTTTCCACATACATCATGACACCCCTCTGGGTGAATAACCGTGTTATCCATAGCGGAGTCTAAGAACATTCCATTAATTCCCTCACCCCCTAAAGCTTTAGCTATATTCCAGAGGTATAGTGAATTCCATTCATCTCCCTGTATCACTCCATTATTGTCAGAGTCAATGGAACCATTAGCAAAACTTGTGGCACCAGAAAACATCTTCTCAAAGGTTTCTACTTTATCTACATTCCAACTACTTATATTTTGATTGAAAGATGTAGCTCCATAGAACATTTTAGCAAACCTATTTTTATCAGTAATTCCACCACCAAAAACCCAGATAAGAGGATACAATCCCTTGTTTGCAGTATCTCCATTGTTAAATGCAGTTGCTCTAGCAAACATTTCGTACATGTTTGTCACCTTGAGTACATTCCAATTGCTAATATTTTGGTTAAATGCTGTTGCCCCACTGAACACATACTTCATCTCTTTTACCTTGCCAGTATCCCAAGCAAGTGGCTTAGAACCACTGTTGGTTGTATCTCCGTTATTAAACATAGCTGCCATAGCAAACATATAATTCATATATGTCACCTCATTCATATCCCAATTACTTATATCTTGATTAAAGGATGTTGCATACGCAAACATATTAGACATGTCACCTTCTAGATATGGTACATCATTGGAATCTTCTGGAAAGCTCTTTAGATTACGGCATCCCTGAAAAGTTGCGGGGTTATTGATAAATCTTACATCTCCAAAACTTTTTACTCCTGTTAAGTATAATGTAGAGTTATATCTAATATCAAGATTTTCTGATAAGTCCGTTCCTTCAGAAAGAGCTAGAGGAACTTCTCCCCATATTCCTATACCGTTTCCAAACCGAAGATCTCCGTAAATTTTAACCGTTTTCGTCCCTCCACTGGTATAGTCGAATAGAGCATCATTTCCCTTTGTAACTCGAGTAAGATTATCACTCTCTCCAAAGTCTATGTAAAGATCATATACTTCTTGAGTTTTATGTCGAAGAGGTAAGGCAAAATCAACCAATCCTCCT
>CAYWUD010000444.1:0-2116 GCA_964461355.1 uncultured Pseudomonadales bacterium
CGGTAATAACGCCCTATGAATCTCTAGTTATTGCCATATCACTCACCCTTGTAGTGTTTGTCTCTAACCTACTTGGTATTATAGCACCTTTGGGTATTCATAAAATGGGGTTTGACCCAACAGTGATGTCAACTCCACTTTTAGCAACCGTTATTGATGTAGCGGGATATGCTATCTATTTTGAAACCGCCCGTTTATTGTTAAAACTATAAAACACAAAATAACTAGGGTGGTATTTTTCAAAGATATTCGTTATATTTTCTATCAGGAGTTTTTATGACAAGAAAACACATATGTTTAGTATTGTTCTTTTTAGTTTTTGGTGTAACAACACTATTTGCCGAAAGCGTAGAAGCAACAAGAGATAGCTCTGGAGTTGTTGTTGTACAGGAAAAAAGTATTCCAGCATACGATAAGGGAGATCAGGTTTTCGCATTAACTATGGGACCACACTTTCACCTTGGGACTCTATTTCCCGGTGGTGCACCTACCCCTAATAATAGAAACAAAATTGGAGGAAGTGGTTCTCTAGGATGGGATTATTTTATCCAAAACAGCCACTCCTTAGGTATTCAAGTTGGGTATATATTTTCTCAATCTACCGATGGACAACTTGTAAGTATTGTACCAATTATGGGAAAATATACGTGGTACCCCAAAAGTGGCTTTTTCGATATTCCCCTTTCTGTAGGTTTAGGTATGGGAATTATGTCTAAGGGAGATCAAATATATTTTGGTCCTATAACAAACTTAGGTGTAGGAATGTTTTGGAACCTCACAAATAGCTGGGAACTTGGACTTAAAACAGAGTACTGGTTTATGCCTGAGTTTGCTTTTAATAGTAATGGTCATACCGCTTTTTGGAATGCACTAGACCTTGGTATTAGTGTTCGATTTAACTTGTAGGAGATAGTATGAATAAAACATTTCGATATAGTATAATAATAGCTCTTGCAACACTCCTCACTTTAGGGTGTAACCTTGAAGGACCTGGTGTATTTTGGTCTGCTGCTCAATCTGAGAAAATCATACCAGATGATCTTTCTAAATCGCAAAAAGGAGCATTTTCGGTATTTATAACCGAGGATGGTATTCCTTATGCTCTTACAGATTCTGATCTTGTAACCACAGAATCTGCAGAAAAATTCACATGGAACAGTGTAGCTCTTCCTGCAGATGTGGAAGGTCAGTTAACCGGTGGTATATTTTCTGACAACTTTTTTGTAGGATCCATTTTAGAGGCAAAGGATAATCCCCAAGTGCTTCTGTATGCCTATGATACCAGTGGCAAATCTTGGAGTGCCATAGAGTATCCCGGGAACTCTATTAGCAACTTTTGGGAAGGTGATACCACATCATACATAACCTACTCTGTAGGTACTGGTGAAGAACGAAAATCAGAAACAGTTCCAGTAACAGGAACATCACTAGGAGATCCTATCACAGATCTAGGTGGAAATAAGATTATCTCTCATATAAGAGATGACTATGCTGTAATTTTAGAAGATGGGAAGAGTCAGTTCTATAAAATAAATGGGTCATCACTAAGCAAAGAGGGAAAATCGATTCCTAATATTATTAGACAGTTTTTTGCAACCGATGAATATCTCATTGCATTTCAGGGAAACAATACGGTATATGTAAAGCCACACGGCTCTGATACATGGACCCTTTCTGCTCCAGAGCCACTCTGGTTAGCACCCTATGTTACTCCTATGACATTTCAAAATGAGCTATTATTTTCTGCGGGTACAGGAGTAAAGAAAATGGTTATTAAAGATAATAAGGTGACCGTAGAAGACCCCTTATCCATAGAAAAGAATCACTATGTACAGTACTTACAATCTTCGCGGATTAAAAGCTCATATTTTGATGGTGAGAACCTCTACCTAGGAGGACTAAACCCCACATTTGAAGGAAGTATGTGGAAGGTTGATCCTACAGGTTCAGTTACCCGAATACATGAAGTAGAAAAATAGAAAGCTACTTCTTTTTCAAAACAAATGGGGATTGAAGATTAACTTCAATCCCTTTCTTTTTATAACTTGTCTAAGCTCTTACTCACCTACCCGTATAAAGGCGGTACAGTTTATATCAGAAACAACTGTAAATCCAC
>CAYWUD010000445.1:0-2111 GCA_964461355.1 uncultured Pseudomonadales bacterium
TGATCAAGCGCCTGCTGCCCTCCTGTTTCGAGGACATCATCGCACTGGTGGCGCTGTTTCAACCGGGGCCGCTGCAGTCGGGGATGGTGGAAGACTTTATCAACCGTAAACACGGCCGCGCCGAAGTCTCCTATCCGCACCCGGACTTCCAGCACCAGTCGCTGCAGCCGATTCTGGAGCCGACCTACGGTGTCATCGTTTACCAGGAGCAGGTCATGCAGATCGCTCAGGTGCTGGCGGGCTACTCGCTCGGTGGCGCCGACCTGCTGCGCCGGGCGATGGGCAAGAAAAAGCCCGAAGAGATGGCCAAGCAGCGCTCGACCTTCGAGGCCGGAGCGGTGCAGCAGGGCGTCGACGGCGATCTGGCGATGAAGATCTTCGACCTGGTGGAAAAATTCGCCGGCTACGGCTTCAACAAGTCCCACTCGGCCGCCTATGCCCTGGTTTCCTACCAGACCCTGTGGCTCAAGTGCCACTATCCGGCGCCCTTCATGGCCGCGGTGATGAGCTCGGAACTGGCCAACACCGACAAGGTGGTGACCTTTATCGAAGAATGCCGGTCGATGCAGCTGGAGATCATTCCGCCGGATGTCAGCGTTTCCGAGTACAAGTTCACCGTCAACGATGACAATCAGATCGTCTACGGTCTGGGTGCGATCAAGGGGGTCGGTGAAGGTCCGATCGAGGCGATCAGTGAGGCGCGCAGTCAGGGCGGCCCCTTCAAGGATCTGTTCGATTTCTGTGCCCGCGTCGACAGCAAGCGCATCAACAAGCGCGTGCTCGAAGCGCTGATCCGCGCCGGGGCGCTGGATCGTCTGGGGCCGTTCCCGAATGAGCCGGCCCGCCTCAACCAGAACCGGGCCGTTCTGGCAGCGAGCATGGAAGATGCGGTCAAGGCCGCCGAGCAGTCGGCCCGCAGCGCTGACTGCGGGCTCGGGGATCTTTTCGGTGACCTGGTGCCCTCAGGGCCCGAGCACTGTTATGCACAGTTTCTCGAGGTGCCCGAGTGGAGTGACAAGGAGCGTCTGAATGGCGAAAAGGAAACCCTGGGACTCTACCTTACCGGCCACCCGATCGATGAATACCTGCCCGAGCTCAAGCACTTCGTGCGTAGCCGCATTCGCGATCTGCAGCCCAAGCGCGAAACCCAGTACCTGTGCGGGCTGGTGGTCGACAAGCGGGTGATGAAGACCAAGCGCGGCGACAAGATGGGCTTTATTACCCTCGATGACCGCACCGGCCGTGTCGAAGCCTCGCTGTTCAGCGAGCCGCTGGCTCAGTATCAGCATCTGATGGAGAAGGATGCGCTGGTGATCGTCGAAGGCGAGGTCAGTCATGATGACTTTTCCGGCGGGCTCAGGGTGCGTGCCAGCCGCCTTCTGAGCATCGAGGAAGCGCGCAGCAGCCACCTGCGCCAGCTGCAGCTGGCGCTGCCGAGCCCGGCCACCGGTGACCGGCAGCTCAAGCAGCTGCGCGAACTGCTGGGCCAGTATCCGGGACCGACGCCGGTGGTGATCGAAGTGGTGCGTGCCGATGCCCGCGGTCAGCTGCGCCTTGGACAGATGTGGCAGGTGCTCGCCAGCGACGAGCTGGTGCAGGGGCTCCGCGTGCTGTTTGGCAAGGAGGCGGTCAGCCTGATTTATGCCTGAGGGGGACTGTTACCCCCTCTTACAAGCCGTAACTCGACAAGGGACGGTCGATTGCGTACCGTTAGCGGCAATATTATCTGTTGATTGTTGCACTGGCATGGTAGCGGTTGCAGCAATAACGCCTTCAACTCCATAGATCCGAGCATTAGCGATCGCCTATGAACCCCAATTACCTGGATTTCGAGCAGCCGATTGCCGAGCTGCAAGCAAAAATCGAAGAACTGCGTCTGGTCGGCAGCGATAACGCGCTGAACATCAGCGCCGAAATTGCCAATCTGCAAGCGAAAAGCACCTCGCTGACCGAGTCCATCTTCGCCAAGCTCAGCGCCTGGCAGATCTCTCAGCTTTCCCGTCATCCGCAGCGTCCGTACACCCTGGACTACCTGGATGCGATCTTCACCGATTTCGACGAGCTGCACGGCGATCGCAACTTTGCCGATGATGCCGCGATCGTCGGCGGTA
>CAYWUD010000446.1:0-2110 GCA_964461355.1 uncultured Pseudomonadales bacterium
CAGCTCGGCAAAGACAGCGGCGTGTTTGGCGAAGACATCCTTGAAGTAGACGGTAACCGCGTGGCCGAACATGATCGGGTCGGAGACCTTCATCATGGTGGCTTTCAGGTGCAGAGAGAGCAGGATGTTCTCATCCTTGGCCGCCTGCATTTCACGCTCGTAGAAGGCGCGCAGGGCGTTGCAGCTCATGCGGGTGCAGTCGATCACTTCGCCGGCCAGCAGGCTGGTCTTTTCCTTCAGTACCTGAACGCTGCCGTCCTCGGCCACAAACTCGATCTTCACGTCATCGGCGCCGTCCATGATGACGGACTGTTCGGAACCGTAGAAGTCGCCGTCTTCCATGTGCGCTACGTGGGAGGCGGAGTCCTGGCTCCAGGCGCCCATGCTGTGCGGGTTGGCCTGGGCATAGGCCTTCACCGGTGCGGCCACACGGCGATCGGAGTTACCTTCACGCAGCACCGGGTTTACCGCGCTGCCCAGTACCTTGGCGTAACGCGCCTTGATCTCGGCTTCTTCAGCGTTTTTCGGCTCCTGCGGGAAGTCCGGCAGCTTGTAGCCCTGTTCCTGCAGCTCCTTGATCGCGGCGGACAGCTGCGGAATGGAGGCGCTGATGTTCGGCAGCTTGATGATGTTCGCTTCCGGAGTCTTGGCCAGTTCGCCCAGTTCGGCCAGCGCGTCGCTCTGTTTCTGCGCGTCGGTCAGGTAGTCGGGGAAGTTGGCGATAATACGACCCGCCAGAGAGATATCGCGGGTTTCAACCGCTACACCGGCAGCCTGGGTGAAGGCTTCGATGATCGGCAGCAGGGAGTAGGTGGCCAGTGCCGGGGCTTCATCGGTCTTGGTGTAGATAATCTTGGAGTTCTGTTCGCTCATACTGTTTCCTTGAGGCTTGGCCCCGCGGTGGAGCCGCTGAACGCGGAGGGAAGCACGACGTTGGGTGGTTGTCTTGATCAAAAAGCAGTCAAAAAAATTTCCAGAAGTCTAGCATAAAGTGCGGTTTTCTAGTAGGCGGTGCCGCTATCATGGTTGATTCGCCTCAAAATAGGGCCATCTTTGGCATGAGTTTTTGTTCGATCGACGTCGTATTTCTGCCGGCTGTGGGCCGATCTGTCACGGCCGGGCCTGTTGCGGCGCTGGTCGAGACGTTTTCTGGCAGGCTATGCAGGGCCGGCTGATGCGTTACGGGGTGCGTCAGAGCGGGCGATCCTGAAACAGATCGGCCGAGAGTACGATCACCTCGATTTCTTCGACGATCTCCTCCTGACGTTCGGCATTGTAGGCAATGCCGAGCTCGTGGCGGCGCTCATCGATGCGGTTCAGGGCGCGCTCCATATGGCCGAGCCGCTGGCGATTTTCTGCCAGCAGGGCGCCGTAGAGGATACGGTTGAGGGTCGCATACAGGTACTGCTCGGTCAGCTTCAGCCAGAGTTCATCCGCAGCAAGATAAAGATCCGGCGCAACCCGGGTATGGGTCGGCGCCGGCAATCCTGTTACCGGCAGCAGGGCCCGCTGGCGCAGCTCGGTGTCGTGCGGGTCGTGGTAGAGCACACAGAGACCGGCGCCATGCAGTTCGGGACGGGACAACAGCGATACCAGCGTGTCGGTCAGGTGCAGCAGGGTGGCGGGAATCTCCTCGCTGACGCTGGCGCCGGGCAGTTGCTGCACAATGCGCGTGTCCTCGCCCAGGCGATCGGCCAGTCGCTGGCCGAGTGTGATGCACGGGCCGTCAAGGTCGGGCAGGATTCTGGCGAGCTGCTCGTTGTAGTCGCCGCAGAAGGGCTGCTCGGAGCCGATCAGCAGAAACAGCGATTGCCCGGAGCCCGGTGGCGGCGCAAATTCGGGGCACCAGAACAACAGATCGGCCCCGGTTTCCTCGATCCCGGCGACCAGACGTTCCTGAGCCGGCAGGGTGCGCGTCAGGCGCTGGGTTTCCATCAGCGCCAGATTTTTCATCGCCACCAGAATGCCGGCAATATCCTCCAGCGAGGCGAGGTGTTCGGCGATCTCGCGGCGCCGGCTCATGGCGTATCGGCCCCGGACCCGGCAGCGGGCTTGTGCTCGGGCGCAGGCTGAAGGTGGCGGCGCAGCAGGTCGATCCAGGTTTCGCGCG
>CAYWUD010000447.1:0-2107 GCA_964461355.1 uncultured Pseudomonadales bacterium
GGCAATATTCTGATCGATGAACGGCGTCTGATCTCCATCTGGTCGCGCGAGCTGGTCGAGTGGCTGCGCCTGAGTGTCTGGACCTGGTGGGGGTAAGTGCGGTGATCAAGAAGTTCGTAGAGTACCCGGGCCGCGCGGGAGGTTGTTGCCGTGGCTGCTGAGTCGCTGTTCAGCCCGCACTGGTACCAGGTCGCCGATCTGCGCGTGCGCCTGCGTCCGCAGGTGGAGATACATCGCCATCGTTATCGGCGTCAGGTGTGGTATGTGCTGCAGGATCATGTCACCGGCCAGTTGCACCGTTTTTCGCCCGAAGCCTACCGGCTGATCGGTCTGATGGATGGCGCGCGTACCCTGCAGGAGGTCTGGGAGCTTGGCTGCGCCCAGCTCGGTGACGCGCTGCCCACGCAGGATGAGGTGATCATGCTGGTGGCCCGGCTGTTCCGTGCCAATGTCCTCAATGCCGACCGAACCCCCGATATCGCCGAACTGCAGCAGCGTCATCGCGCCATCAGCCGCAGAAAACTGATGCAGCGCCTGCTGTCGCCTCTGGCGGTTCGGATTGCGCTCTGGGATCCGGAGCGTTTTCTGGCCGCCACGGCGCGCTGGGTGGCGCCGCTGTTCAGCCGCTGGGGCGCGCTGCTGTGGCTGCTGCTGGTGGGCAGTGCACTGGTGCAGGCGGGTATGCACTGGTCGCAGCTGACCGACAACCTCAGTGATCGGGTGTTGTCGCTGGAAAACGTGCTGCTGATCGGCGTGCTCTATGCCCTGATCAAGGTGGTGCATGAGTTCGGGCACGCCTATGCCGTCAAGCGCTGGGGGGGCGAGGTGCACGAAATGGGCGTCATGCTGCTGGTGTTCTTCCCGGTTCCCTATGTCGATGCCAGCGCCGCCAGTGCCTTTGCCAGCAAGTATCGGCGAATGACGGTCGGTGCGGCGGGCATTGCGGTCGAGCTCTTTTTTGCCGCTCTGGCAATGCACCTGTGGGTGCTGGCCGAGCCCGGTGTCGTGCGTGCCCTGGCCTTCAATGTGCTGCTGATCGGCGGGGTGTCGACCCTCCTGTTCAACGGCAATCCGCTGATCCGCTTCGATGCCTACTATGTGCTGGCCGACTGGCTGGAACTGCCCAATCTCGGTCAGCGTGCCAACCGCTACCTGGCCTATCTGGTCAAGCGCTATGGATGCGGCGTCGATACCTTGCACACGCCGGTGGCTTCGCGCAGCGAGGCGTTCTGGCTGCTGACCTACGCCATCAGCTCCTACGTCTACCGCCTGTTCGTGATGGTGGCAATCGCGCTGTTTATTGCCACGCGTTATTTCCTGCTCGGCGTACTGCTGGCGCTCTGGTCGCTGCTGATGTCGCTGCTGTGGCCGCTGCTCAAGCTGCTGCGCGCGCCGTTCAGTGACCCGCAGCTGCTAACGCGTCGGGGCCGCGCGCTCGGGCTTGGCGGCGCTACGCTGGCGATTGGTCTGATCGTTCTGCTGGTTGTTCCGCTCCCTTACGCCACCCATATCGAGGCTGTGGTGGCGGCGCCGGAACAGGCGCTGATACGGGCACCGCAAAGCGGTTTTGTCACCCATTTGGGTGCGCATTCGGGCCAGCAGGTGGCCGCAGGCACGGCGCTGTTCACGCTGCACGATCCGGTGCAGGAGGCCGCGCTCAAACGTGCCGTGGCCCGTGTTCATGAGGCACGTCTGCAGCTTGAGGCGAGTCAGGGCGAGCGCAGCGAGATGGGGCTGGCGCGTGAGGTGCTGCGCTTTCGGGTGCAGGAGTACCGCGAGGCGCGGGCCCGTGTCGAGCAGATGCGCGTGCTCAGTCCCCATGCCGGTCAGCTGTTGCTGGCCGACTCGGAACAGCTGCTGGGACGTTTTGTCGCGTGAGGCGAGTTGCTCGGGTATGTCTTCGACCAGCCGTCGTTGCCGCTGGTGATGCCGGTGTCCGAAGCGGAGATCGAGCTGCTGCAGCGCAGGCGGCGGGCGATTGCGGTGCGCTTTGTTTCAAGGCCCGACCAGGTGTTCGATGCGACGGTCGAGCGGATCGCTCCGGCCAGCGGGTCTACCTTGCCCAGCGCGGTGCTGGCGATCGATGGCGGCGGCTCGATTGCGCTGG
>CAYWUD010000448.1:0-2098 GCA_964461355.1 uncultured Pseudomonadales bacterium
GTCTCACGCTCGACCTGATCCGGGCCTATATGGCGCTTGCTGAACTCGCTCATGACTCCCCCCTGAACCCTTCACGGTTGCCTTTGCTCTGTTATCTCCCTACATAATAGTTACAGATGTCGAATAACCGGAGGCTGCTGCCCATGGCTGATGTCCTGAAGAAAACACCGCTCTTCGCGCTTCATCAAGCGCTCGGCGCCATAATGACCGGATTTGCAGAACATGCGCTGCCGCTGCAGTTTGGCACCGGTATCCGCCATGAGCATCTGCATTGCCGTCAGGCTGCGAGTCTTTTCGATGTATCGCATATGGGACAGATCGAGATACCGCGTACCGCGGCCAGCACTGCGGCACTGGAGCAGGTGTTGCCGACCGATCTGCAGACGCTTGGCGCCGGTCAGCAGCGTTATACCCTGCTGCTCAACGCTGCTGGAGGCATCGTCGATGATCTTTTGATCAGTCACGACGATCAGCACTTCCAGCTGGTCGTCAATGCGGCACGCTGTGCGCAGGATCTTGCCTATCTGGACCGCTTTCTACCCCCGGATACCCCGGCCTTTTACCGCCGTGAACGCGCCCTGCTCGCGCTTCAGGGGCCGGCTGCCGTCGAGGTGCTCGAACCCCTGTTGCCCGGATGCAGAGGACTTGGCTTCATGCAGCGCAGTACCCTGTCCTGGCGAGGTATACCGGTTGCTGTCGGCCGTTCGGGCTATACCGGCGAGGACGGCTTTGAGCTTTCCGTGTGCGCCGAGCAGGCAGAACCCTTGGCGCGCGCCTTGCTGGCTTCGGCGCTGGTCGCGCCGGCAGGGCTGGGGGCGCGCGACAGCCTGCGCCTCGAGGCCGGCCTCTGCCTCTATGGGCAGGATCTGGACGAGCAACGCACGCCGATCGCCGCGCGGCTCAACTTCTGTATCAGCCCCAGTCGCCGCCCCGGTGGTGGACGTCCGGGCGGATTTGTCGGCGCCGAGCGGATCTTCAGCGAGCTGGCATCCCCTCCCTTGTTGCAGCGCTGCGGCTTTGTAGGTCTTGACCGCGGCTTGCTGCCTCAGGGCGCCGCAATCCGCGATGCAACGGGTCGGCAGGTCGGCGTAATCACCAGTTCCTGTTACAGCTTCTCGCTGCGTCGTGCCATTGCCATGGGCTATCTCAGTCGGGATGCGCAAACCCCGCTGTCTTGCCGTAAACGTGATCAGAGCCTGGCGCTGGCACAGACGGCGCTGCCCTTTGTTTCGGGTAAAAAACCATAAAAGCGCGCAGCAGGGCACTAAAAGGATCTAATACATAAATTCAGGCTCACTATACTGTACTCGTTAAGGAGTACGCGCAGAGTTCCCACTGGCCAGGTTGCGGTAGAGGTATGCTCGATGCTGCAATTCCCGGATCGCCTCCGCAGCAATAACCTGAGGCTCGGCTTTTTATTGCTCCGCCATGGCCATATCTGTGAAAGCCAGCTGTTGTATGCCCTTGATCAGCAGCAGTACAGTCCACAACCGCTGGGCGCCCTGCTGCAGCAACTTGGCTGGGTCAGTGGCGCGACCTTGCACAAGGCACTGCGCCAGCAACAGCGCCTGCTGCTGACCGCAACCGTGGTGGCAACCCTGCTGCCTTCGCGCCGACCTGCGTTACCTTCAAACACAAACCGCGATCTGCCTGCCGTACGTCTCCCTGGTGCCGATTGTCGGGTTACTACTTCGCTTAACCACCACGACCCACATTCGCTGCTGCGTGTACAGGAACTGACGCTGCTGCGCGGCGCACAGCGCAGCAGCGTATTTTTCTGTCTGTATGACGAACAACGCCAGCCACGGGTGCTGCGTGCCGGAATCGAAAGACTTGCGCCAAGACCTCACCCTTCGGGCCACACCGATTACTGGGTCGAAATCCTGCTGTCGATCGAACTGGACGGACATGATCATGGGCTGAATGTGCTGCTCAAGCCCGAACGCAGCTATGTGGCCGATCTGGCCACCCTGACCATTGCCACGGCGGCTCTGTTTGATCTGGCACCAACACTGGTTGCCGAGAGGCCGAGCCCCTGCCGTTCAGTCCGACAGGCAGGTACTTGCCATTAAGCCCCTCGCTTCAAGCACGGTGTATC
>CAYWUD010000449.1:0-2086 GCA_964461355.1 uncultured Pseudomonadales bacterium
GTCGGAGAGGATCATCACCTGCTTGCCATCGAGCAGCTGCTCGACGCGTCCGGCAAAATGATCCGTATTCAGAGCAATGAAGGGTTCTTCAAAATCAAGGCGGATCAGCTGCTGATGCCGGCTGATCACGCGGAGCTTGGTAATGGTCGGCACATCCGCGAGCTGCTCGAAATCACAGAGCACGCCTGCAGCCTGCAGCCGCTGGCTCAGCACCGCAGCCGCCTCATCCTGCCCGGTGACGCCGGTAATCGAGGCAGCGGCGCCCAGCGCCGCGATATTCAGGGCCACGTTGGCCGCACCACCCGGGCGATCCTCGCTCTCACCGACCCGGACCACCGGCACCGGCGCCTCGGGGGAGATTCGGGAGGTACCGCCGTGCCAGTAGCGGTCCAGCATTACATCACCGACCACCAGTACCCGGGCCTGATCAAATCGCGGCATGGAAAGTTGCATAGCTTGAATCCTGATCTCTCGTTGCTAGTAGGCCGAGTTCATGCCGCCGGCTGCGGCTCTTCCTGAAACTGCAGGCGGTGCAGCTGGGCGTAGGCGCCATCGCGCGCCAGCAGTTCTGCGTGCTGGCCGACTTCGACGATGCGCCCCTGCTCCATCACCACAATCTTGTCGGCGTTTTCGATGGTCGACAGCCGGTGCGCGATCACCAGTGTGGTGCGCCCCTGCATCACCTGATCCAGTGCTGCCTGAATGGCACGTTCCGATTCGGTATCGAGCGCCGAAGTCGCCTCATCAAGGATCAGAATCGGTGCATCCTTGAGAATCGCCCGGGCAATCGCCAGACGCTGGCGCTGCCCACCGGAGAGCAGCACGCCATCCTCGCCGATCAGGGTATCGAGCCCTTCTGGCATCTGTTCGATAAAATCGAGGGCATAGGCCGCCTGGGCTGCGGTACGAATCGCATCCATCCCGCGTTCTGCAAGCGCACCGTAGGCGATGTTACCGGCCACGGTATCGTTGAACAGCACCACCTGCTGACTGACCAGAGCAATCTGCCGACGCAGACTACCGAGCGTCAGCCCCTCGATCGGTTGACCATCGATCAGGATCTCACCTGAACTGTGGTTATAAAAACGCGGCAATAGACTCGCCAAGGTGGTTTTGCCGCTGCCGGAGCGGCCCACCAGCGCTACGGTCTCACCCGGTTCGATGCAGAGATTCAGATCGTGCAGCACCGGCTTTTCGGTGCCCGGGTAAGTAAAAGAAAGGTGTCGGAACTCGATCCGCCCGGCAACGCGCTCGACCTCGAGCGTACCCTCATCCGGTTCCGGAGCTTCATCGAGATGCGCAAAAATGGTTTCGGCAGCCGCGATCCCCTTCTGGATATTGCCGTACACCTCGGAAAGCTGGCGGATCGGCTTGGGCAGCATACCCGCTGCCACGATATAGGCGATCAGCACATCGGTGCTGGCGGTATCGCGCATAAACAGCACCAGATACATGATCGCCGCCATAGCACTGATCACCAGACACTGCAGTACCGGCGTATTGATGGCCGAGACCTTGACCATCTTCAACCCCTGCTTGAGGTTGCGCAGACTGGCCTGCAGAAACCGCTGCTGCTCGTACTGTTCACCACCGAAGCTGCGGACTTCACGGTAGCCGTTGATGGTTTCGGAGCAGATATGGGTCACTTCGCCCATGGCATCCTGAATCTTGTGTGACAGCTTGCGCAGACGCCGCCCGACAAGCCCGACCAAGAGCGCAATCACCGGCGCGATGGCGATAAACACCAGGGTCAGCTTCCAGTTGCTCCAGAAGAGATAGGCAAACAGAAAAATGACAGTCGCCCCTTCACGTACCACCACCTTGATGGCATCGGTGGCCGCCGCCGTGACCATGGTCACGTTGTAGGTAATCCGGGAGATCAGGTGCCCCGAGTTGTGGTTGTCAAAATAGGGGTTGGGCAGCTCGACCAGCTTGTTGAACATCTGTACCCGCAGATCGTGCACCACCCCCTGCGCCACATTGGCCAGATAGAAACTGCCCAGAAAGGAGCCGATACCCCGTAACACCGCAATCAGTACCACCAGTACGGGAACGATCACCACCGACTCGGCACCGAAGCCCCAGG
>CAYWUD010000450.1:0-2076 GCA_964461355.1 uncultured Pseudomonadales bacterium
ACGCTAGCGGACGGTTCAGAGCGAACATTTATCGAAGACAACGACACGCTGATCCTTTCCGGTTACAGCCAAGCCGCAACGTATCGAGTTGGCTTTGGGCAAGCGGTCGGAAAAATACTGCCAAGCAAATCTAACTAACGTTTCACCAACAACGCCGAGAACTTATCTGAATTATCGGATAGGTTCACGGGTTTGTGCGTGCCAAGAAAATAATAAATATAACTATCAATTGTTTAAGTGAATTTCTAGAGATTGAAACTATGAAACGGATTTTTATTGTTGCCGCAAAGCGAACGCCGATAGGCAAATTCTCCGGCTCCTTATCGGCGCTGTCGAGCGTGGAATTAGGTGCGCATGCAATATCTGCGTGTTTAGATCAGGCGAACCTTAACCCAAAGCTGGTTGATGAAGTTATCGCTGGTAATGTACTTAGTGCGGGTACAGGAATGGGGCCAGCGAGACAAGCCGCGATCAAAGCCGGCATTCCTTACCATGTTCCTGCCTACACACTGAATATGATTTGCGGCAGTGGCATGAAAGCAATCATGGACGCCGCCAGCCATATCAGGGCAGGAGACGCAGAGGTTGTGATGACGTGCGGAATGGAAAGCATGTCTAACGCTGCGTTTTTAGCCAGTGGCAATGTCCGACAAGGGGTTCGAATGGGGCATCAGGTGATGGAAGATTCCATCATCAAAGATGGATTGACTGACGCCTTCCATGGTTACCACATGGGCATCACCGCAGAAAACATCGCTAAGAAGTTTACTATCTCCCGTGAGCAGCAAGACGAGTTTGCCCTCAACAGCCAGCTTAAAGCCGCAACAGCGATAAAAGGTGGGCACTTCGACGCAGAGATCGCGCCCGTTTCTGTCACCTGCCGCAAACAAACTCAAACGGTCGAGCAAGATGAGTTTCCCAAATTCAATTGCACGCTCGAAGACTTGCAGAATCTGAGACCAGCGTTTGATCAACAAGGTTCGGTTACCGCGGGCAATGCATCCGGCATTAATGATGGTGCTTTGGCCATTTTACTCGCCTCTGAAAGTGCCGTTGAGCAATATGGCCTGACTCCATTAGCGGAAGTGCTTGAGTACGCGCAAGCAGGCGTTGACCCAGCGTTCATGGGACTCGGCCCTGTTGCCGCGATCGGCAACGTGCTTGAAAAATCCAACCTGCATTTGAGTGACATTGAGGTATTTGAACTCAATGAAGCCTTCGCTGCACAAGCAATAGGTGTCAATCAACAATTGGCGAGCACGCACAATGTTGAGCTTTCTTGGCTTGAACAACGCGTCAACTTAAGCAGCGGCGCGATAGCGCTTGGTCACCCGATTGGCGCGTCTGGCAACCGTATTTTGACTACTTTGGTGTATCAGTTAGCACGAACTCAATCAACGTTTGGTTTGGCCTCGTTGTGCATCGGCGGCGGCATGGGAACTGCAGTCATCATCAAGCGTTGCTAGGGGAGAGCGATTATGAAAAAAGCGATCAACGCAGCAGGCATCAAAACGCTGCTGCACGACGGAATGACGATCATGAGTGGCGGTTTTATGGCTGTTGGAGCGCCAGAGAAACTCATCGACTTATTGATTGAACACGATATCAAAGATATAACGCTGATCACCACAGATACTGGTTCTCCCGGAAAAGGAGTGAGCAAGCTAATCGCGCAGAAACGCGTTAAGAAACTCTATGCCTCTCATATCGGTACTAACCCAGAAACCGGACAACAGATGTGCGACGGCAGCCTAGAAGTGGAGTTAGTCCCACAAGGAACATTAGCCGAGAGGATCCGAAGCGCAGGCGCGGGTTTAGGTGGTGTGCTAACGCCGACGGGGTTAGGCACGATTGTCGCGGAAAACAAACCAGTCATTGAAGTGAACGGTCAGCCTTTTCTGTTGGAAACCCCACTTAAAGCGGATTTAGCGATCATTCGCGGCTCGGTAGTCGATAAACGTGGCAACATTCATTACAGCAAAACCACGCAAAACTTTAATCCATTAATGGCGACGGCAGCGGATGTGGTAATTGTCGAGCCAGTCGAGCTGGTGGAAGTGGGCGATATTGCGCCAG
>CAYWUD010000451.1:0-2069 GCA_964461355.1 uncultured Pseudomonadales bacterium
TTCCTACACCCTCTGCTACCTGAGATGGAGTAGCTCCAAACTCCCTAGCTACAGCAATTGCCCCAAGGGTATTTCTTAGGTTGTGTTCACCAATAAGGTTAAGATGCATAATCTGCCCCTCATAGTTGATATTCCATCCATCTAATCCTAAATTCTCAGCCCCTCGGAACCCTGAGGAGGTTTTTAATCCATAAGAGATAAAATCTTTACCAAGCTCCTTTGCAAGAAACTCATTCCAAGGGTTTGTTTCACCTACAAAGGATCCTCGTACTCCATCATGAAAGATACTACCCTTTTCTCGGGCAAGTTCTTCAGGAGATGAGAAGTTCTCTAGGTGAGCCATTCCAATTGTTGTAAGAAGGGCATAATCTGGACTATAGGTGTCAACATGCTCTCCCATTTCTCCAACATGATCAATTCCCATTTCAAATACACCAAACTGGTGCTCTTTTCGTACATGAAAAAGCGAAAGAGGAAGTCCTATATTGGAGTTGTAGTTTCCGGGGTTACATACAGAAGGACCTACGGCACCTAAAATAGTAGTAAGAATCTCTTTAGTGGTAGTTTTTCCACAACTACCGGTAACACCAATTCGCACAAGATTAGAAAAAGAATCAACCCAAGCTTTTGCCAACTGCTGAAGAGCTACAAGTGGGCTTTGTACTGCAATAAGTTGCATAGTACCCTGCAAGAGATTTTTGGTTGGTCGGTACGAGTTAGAAACAAGAGCCATTGAAGCACCCTGTGCTGCAGCAACTTCTAAATAATCATGCCCATCTGCTTGGGTTCCCTTAAGAGCAACAAAAAGAGAGTTTTTTACCAATTTTCGAGTATCTACCTCTACATGAGAAACAATAGCATCCCCACGAAAACCTGCAATAAGGTTTCCCTTTGCAATCCTCAAAACTTCTGCTGTATTAAATAATTTTACTGCTTCCATACCAATTCTCCACTAATTACCAAAACGCTCTTTCCAACCAGTTGCAGGCCCTAATTGTTCAATCTCTGCAACAAGCTTTCTATTCTCTTCATACAGGCTCTTCTCTTCTCCAGATAACTGGGTAATAAGATCCCTCTTCTCCTGATATACCGATGCCTGAATTACCGCAGCAAACAGTGTTATACAGAAGGCTCCTACTAAAAGAAACTCATAAAATCCTTTCATGATCCCTCTCCCTCTAACACCTTACGAGCTACTCGTAACTTAGCACTTCTCGAAGCGGAATTTTCCGCAACCTCATCACTCTTTGGCAGAAATGGCTTTCTGCTAATAATCTCAAAACCAGACCGACGCTCGCTATTACGAGTAACCCGTCGATCTACCATAAAATGCTTTACCAAACGGTCCTCAAGGGAGTGAAAGGATATAACTCCTAAAATCCCCCCTACCTTAAGCATGTTATACGCTCCCTCTAGGGCTGATTGAATCCGTCCCAACTCACTGTTTACCGCTATTCGTAAAGCCTGAAAACTTCTGGTTGCAGGATGAATCCGTCCATATTTATAGGAAGAAGTAACGGCCTTTGCTATAAGTTCTGCCAGCTGCAATGAGGAGAAAATAGGATACTCCTCTCGTGCAGTAACAATGGCAGCCGCAATTCGCCGTGAAAACCGTTCCTCTCCACACACATGAAAGATCTCGGCCAACCCATCCTGATCCCATGTATTCACAATGGTAGCAGCGGATAGTTCCAAGTCTCCCTGATCATACAGCCTCATATCCAAGGGCTCATCCTTACGAAAACTAAATCCCCTTTGGGAAAGTTCGTAATGGTAGGTAGAGATTCCCAAATCAAAAAGAATACAGTCCGCAGTTCCTTCCCGTGTACCATCAAAAAAATGGTCATACCAGGTATTAACAAACTCCATTCTATCTGAATACTGCTCTAACCTACTCTTTGCACGAGCCATAATGGTTGAGTCTGCATCAATTCCAATACCACGGATCTCTGGATATGTCTCCAAAAACCCCTTACTATGCCCCCCCTCACCGAGGGTGCAATCAACAAATAACCCTTGAGAAGACTGAGGGACAAGGTAGGTCAAAACTTCACGTGCCATGACAGAGT
>CAYWUD010000452.1:0-2068 GCA_964461355.1 uncultured Pseudomonadales bacterium
CATTTTTTTTAGTGACCCTCTTTCTCCTTGGGCTGGGGGTCATCTCAATGTATTCTGCCTCCTACCATTTTAGCTCTACCTATTACGGATCACCCTACTATTTTCTTATACGTCAAAGTATGTTTATTATGGTAGGCCTCTTTGGGGCTATTCTTGCCTATGTTATACCTCTTTCGTATATTCGTGCTATAATACCTTTAATTATGATTGTTTCCTTAGGGCTTATGGCTCTCACCTTTAGTCCTATTGGAATTGAAATTTTGGGAGCAAGACGTTGGATTAGTTTAGGAGGGTACTCTTTTCAGCCATCGGAGGTTCTTAAAATATCAATGAGTCTCTACTTGGCTAACTTTTTGGCAAAGCGAAAGAGGCGTCACTTTACTCCCTCTACAGCTATTGTTCCTTTGGGGGCTATTGGACTTTTTTCTGCTATAATTCTTATGCAGAATGATCTCTCATCTGCGGCTATGCTTTTTTCTCTTGGGGTTGCCATGCTTTTTGTCTCGGAGATGCCTGGCAAATATCTTCTCGCTTTTATAGGATTAGCAGTACTTGCAGGGGTTGTTGCCATACTCATAGCACCTCATAGAATAGCACGAATTATGGCATATCTGAACCCCGATGCTTATGGTGACACCTACGGGTATCAAGTTCGTATCTCTAAAGAGGCAATTGCTGCGGGTGGAATTATAGGACGGGGGGTAGGTCAGAGTACTCGGAAGCTAGGCGTTTTGCCTGAAATGAGTTCGGATTTTATTTTTTCTATTGTCTCTGAAGAGTATGGTCTCTTGGGAGTTTTTTCTATTTTATTTGCCTTTGGTGTTTTTGGCTATTATGGGTACTCTATTGCACGGTACCGTCTGAAGCAGGGTGACCCCTTTGGTTTTTATCTTGCCTTTGGCTTAACATCTTCTATTATTATTCAAGTATTAGCCCATTTAGGTGTAGTTTCAGGGCTTCTTCCTGCAACGGGGCTTCCTCTTCCTTTTTTCTCTCAGGGAGGGTCCTGTATACTTATTACGGTTATAACTATAGGTCTGCTTTGCAATGTGGGTTTTCGGGAGCCCGAGGGTGGAAGTGTGTTTCAAGGGCCTAAACCTGTAGATGGTATGATCTCCTCAGATACTATTAGAGAACTTCAGGAACAGCGCCTAGCTGTAAGGCGTGAACGCCTTCGGAGAATGGCAGAAGAAAGATCTGAAAATGATGGAGGAGGTTACTATGGAGGATGATCATAAAAAATTTTTTCCTCCAAACTATGAACATGCTCCTAAGCGTGTTCGTCTTACACCGCCTCCCGAGGATCCAATTCCAGAGGTAGATGAGGATTTTGATAAAGGGGCAAAAAAAGGAATTAGTAAACGAATTAGTATTGCTGCCATTGTACTAAGTCTTCTTGTTATAGGTATTCTTTTATGGGTTTCAGTTGTTCAGAAAGGTCAGATTGTTCTTCTTGTAGAGGGTGAACAGCGATATAAGGATAGTGAGGTGTTTACTATGACGGGATTAGACCCTTTGGGGGTCTATACTTTTGATGATATTCCATATATTATATCAAGCATGCAGTCTGTTCCTGGAGTAGTTCAGGTTGATGCAAAACAGGTGATTGGTGGAGATATCATGGTGTCCCTGCTTTTTGCTTATCCTGTTGCTATGGTTGCACAGGGCGAAAAGTATGTATTCATTGATAGAAATGGAACCCTATTTCCAGAACCTGTTCCGCAGGGTAGAATTGAGGAGTATCCTCTCTTTTCTGGGTTGAACTCATGGAAAGGGTCGGACTATGAGATTCGGAGCTTGCTTATAGATTTAGAGCGGCTCTATCAAGAGTTTCCCGAGCTTCAATCGGAGGTTTCGGAGGTACTATTTGATGGAGTGACTTCTAATGGAGATTATCGGGCTATTTTATATCCCGTTAGATATCCTGTAGAAGTGGTAATAAGTGAGGGTGTTTCGGGAGAAGCTCTACAGAAAGGGTGGGAGCTTATGGTTGCCCTTCAGAATCAGGGAACTCTAGAAGATTATACAACCTTTGGTATAACCGAGAAAGGTGTTATGTACAGGAAGA
>CAYWUD010000453.1:0-2064 GCA_964461355.1 uncultured Pseudomonadales bacterium
GCCCGCGTATCTTGCTCATATTCCGCGGGTGCTGGCGCTCCTGCAGCGCCGCCTCGGGGACGCAGAACTTGCGCCGGTCAGTCGCTGGCTTGCGCGTGAACTGCCCGAACTCGGCCAGCCTCTGCCCGAGGCCGATGCGCTCTGTGGCCGCTACGCGCAGGCCTGTGCGAGCGCCGCATAATAACGACAAACGTCCGTTTGATAGGGTGCGCTATGATCTAGGGAAGCGCATGAAACCCTGAAGAGGCATTATGGATCGCGTATTACTGATCGAAGACAGTCCGATGGTGGCCAAGATTCTGCGGCATCTGGCCAGTGGAGATCCCAACCTCGAGATCGAGCATGCGCCTGACCTCAAGACCGCTCAGCGCATGCTGGCCGAAGCCGATGCGTATCTGGCGGCGGTGGTCGACCTTAACCTGCCCGATGCACCCAATGGCGAAGCGCTGGATGTAACCCTGCTGGCTTCGGTGCCCTCGATCGTGCTGACCGGTACCTTCGATGCCCAGGTGCGTGACAGCATCATCCAGAAGGGGGTGGCCGATTACGTGGTCAAGGAGAGTCGCTACTCCTACGAATATGTGATTCAACTGCTGCGGCGTATGCAGCGTAACCGTTCGATCAAGGTGCTGGTGGCGGACGATTCGCTGACCTCGAGGCGGCTGATCTGCAATCTTCTGCAGCAGCACCTGTTTCAGGTGATCGAGGCGGAAAACGGTGCCCGTGCCCTGGAGCTTTTGCAGCAGCATGATGATATCAAGCTGCTGATCACCGATTACAACATGCCCGAACTCGACGGCTTTGAACTGACCCGTGAGGCGAGGCGGCTGTATGCCAAGGACCGTCTGATCATTATCGGTCTGTCGGCGCAGAGTGAAGGCGGACTGTCGGCACGTTTTATCAAGATCGGCGCCAACGACTTTCTGGCCAAGCCGTTCTGGCATGAGGAGTTTCATTGCCGGGTCATGCATAACCTCGAGTTTCTCGAGCAGCTCGAACAGATTCGTGAGGCGGCCCATCGCGATGGGCTGACCCGGTTGCATAACCGCACCTACTTCTTTGAAACCGCACGTGAGCGGCTGCAGCAGGCCGAGGCCTCGGGGCGCGCGCTGTTTTTGACGCTGTTTGATATCGATCATTTCAAGCGCATCAATGACTGCTACGGGCACGATGCCGGAGATCAGGCGTTGCGCGCCTTTGCCCGGATCCTGCGCGAGCATTTTGCCGATGAGGACGTCTGCCGTTTTGGCGGTGAAGAGTTTGTGCTGCTGCTTGAAGGGGTGTCTCCGAGCGAGGGGGCGGCACGGCTTGAATCACTGCGTGAACAGGTTGAAGACTATCTGGTGCTGGTCGGAGCTGAGCATCTTAATTTTACCGTCAGTGCCGGGTTTACCTCCGAAATCTGTCCTGACCTTGAAACCATGATCAAGCAGGCGGATAACGCGCTCTATGAAGCCAAGGAGCAGGGGCGCAATATGGTGGTCGGACGTTAACTATCGCCAGCCTGTTGTCGGCGGCCTCAGGGCCGCCTTTTGCTATGGACTTCGCCCCGGGCGCGCCTGTGCGTATAATCGGCCCGTTTTTCTTTACTCAGTGTCCGCTAAGGAATTTTCATGACTGTCCGCACTCGTGTCGCGCCGTCACCGACCGGTGATCCCCATGTAGGGACTGCGTATATCGCGCTGTTCAACCTTTGCTTTGCCCGTCAGCACGGCGGCCAGTTTATCCTGCGTATCGAGGATACCGATCAGGTGCGCAGCACCGCCGAATCCGAAGCGCAGATCATGGATTCCCTGCGCTGGTTGGGGCTTGACTGGGATGAAGGTCCGGACGTCGGTGGTCCGCACGGCCCGTATCGTCAGAGCGAGCGCAGCGCAGTCTACGCACAGCATGCACAGCAGCTGCTCGACAAAGGTCACGCGTTCCACTGTTTCTGTAGCGCCGAACGACTTGATGAGCTGCGCCAGGAGCAGGTTGCGAACAAGCAGACGCCCGGTTACGACGGCCATTGCATGCACCTGTCCAAGGAAGAGGTGGCAGAGCGTCTGGCCAATGGCGAATCCC
>CAYWUD010000454.1:0-265 GCA_964461355.1 uncultured Pseudomonadales bacterium
TACACTTCGATAACGGGCGCGTCATTGAAATGGGCGGAAAAACGCTCCAGATCGATGGTCGCCGAGGTGATGATGAGTTTCAGATCCGGGCGCTTGGCCAGAATCAGCTTCAAATAGCCGAGCAGGAAATCGATGTTGAGGCTGCGCTCGTGGGCCTCGTCGATGATCAACGTATCGTATTCGCCCAGGCCGGGGTCCAGCTGGGCCTCGGCCAGCAGGATCCCGTCGGTCATGACCTTGACGTAGGCATCCGCCGGCGAGCGGT
>CAYWUD010000454.1:275-2061 GCA_964461355.1 uncultured Pseudomonadales bacterium
GGCCTCGTCGATGATCAGGGTGTCGTAGCGGCTGAGAAAACGGTCCTGCTGGATCTCGGCCAGCAGAATACCGTCGGTCATCAGCTTGACCCGGCTCTGCTCGCTGACCTGATCGTGAAAACGGACCTGATAGCCGACCCCCTGGCCGAGTTCGGTACCGAGCTCTTCGGCGATGCGGCTGGCCACCGAGCGCGCCGCCAACCGGCGTGGCTGGGTGTGGCCGATCTGACCGTACAGACCGCGCCCGAGCTCGAGACAGATCTTCGGCAGCTGGGTGGTCTTGCCCGAGCCGGTCTCACCGGCGATCACCACCACCTGGTGCGCGGCTATGGCGGCTTTGATCTCGTCGCGCTTGCCGGCGATCGGCAGCGCCTCATCGTACGTGAGCCTGATCGGCGCCTGATGCCGCGCGTCCACCAGGGCAGCAGACTGCGCGATCTGAGCCTTGAGCTGCGCCAGATCCTGAGCCCGGAACTCGCGCTTCAGACGCTGCAAGCGGTGCCCAAAACGCACCCGATCACCGCTCTGGCAGACCTCAAGCTGACCCGACAGCGACTCGATTTCGCATAACGCCTCTTGGGGCGCGGCAATCCTGGGGGCCTGAGGGCGGCGGGCACGTCTACGCTGGGGCACTGCGAACTCCTGATGGGGAACACCGGGAGAAAAACAGAGGCCCGGCCAAGGCGGGGAGTCTACCGAAAAAGGGCGGCGAACTTAACCGGGTAATACCGAGAAAAACACGCACGCTCTGCGCGCGGTCAATCCCGGGCAGGGGCTGTACGTGCAGCCCCTGCCCGCACCGAATCACACGGGCCGCTCTTCGCTCGGGTCGGCTGCGTCGGCATCACGCAGCGCGCGCCTTAGCACCTTGCCGACCGGCGTGGTTGGCAGGCTGTCACGATGCTCGACATAGTGGGGAAATTTATAGGGCGTCACCTTGTCGCGCAGAAAGGCGACCAGAGCCGCGCGATCCAGCGCCTTGTTGTCACTGACGATAAAGAGTTTCACCGCCTCGCCGGTTTTCGGATCCGGCACACCGATCGCGGCACACTGGATGACGTCCGGATGCTGGCTGACCAGCTCTTCAAGCTCGTTGGGATAGACGTTAAAGCCCGAAACGATGATCAGATCCTTTTTGCGGTCCAGCAGCTCGACGTAACCGTCTTCACGGATGCGGGCGATATCGCCGGTTCTGAGCCAACCGAAGGCATCGAGCACCGCATCCGTTTCCTCGGGGTGACGCCAGTAACCGCCCATGACCTGAGGCCCCTTGACGCAGAGCTCGCCGGCCTCGCCGATGCCCTGCTCCTGCCCCTGATCATCGATGACCTTCAGGCTCGTACCCGGCAGCGGCAAGCCGATGGTACCGAGGATAATCTGACTCGGCGGATTGACGGTGACGATCGGCGCGCATTCGGACAGACCGTAGCCTTCACAGATCGGACACCCGGTCAGCGCCTGCCACTCCTCGGCCGTGCGGGTGGCCAGCGCCATGCCGCCGGACAGCGTCACCTTCAGCGCCGAGAAATCAAGACGGCGAAAGTCGGCGCGGCGCAGCAGGGCCACAAACAGGGTATTGAGGCCGACAAAGACACTGAAGCGATACTGGGCCAGCGTCTTGCAAAACGCCGGCAGATCGCGCGGATTGGGAATCAGCAGACTGTGCTGACCGGTCGACATGCAGACCATGCAGTGAAAGGTAAAGGCATAGATGTGATACAGCGGCAGCGGCGTCACCACCAGTTCCTGCCCGCGTTCCATGGCGCCGACCATCATCCGCTGCGCC
>CAYWUD010000455.1:0-2051 GCA_964461355.1 uncultured Pseudomonadales bacterium
ACCTCACAGGGGGGGATGCGGGCAAAATTCTGGCGATTATACGCCTCGTGTCAGTCGGCGCTAGTCTTGCAGACGATTGACCGCCTGCAGCTTGAAGCCGGCATCGGTCAGCACTTCAAAACAGCCCTGCAACCCTGCATGGGTAACAAACCCACGCAGACTGTCGAGCGGCAACTGAATCCGTTCGCCACTTTGTGCACGGGCATGCAGCCAGCGGGCATGGCCCTGATAATAGCGCTGGATCTCCTCGGGCGGGAGATCCAGACAGATCACATAACGCGGCACTACGGCTCCTTATCCGGTAATGGCGGCCATCTCCTGCAGCTGGCGACTGGCAACCAGATACATCGCCAGTTCAGGCTGGCTGGTCGCGGCCAGCTCCGCCAGCGTCGCCTGCCAACGCTCAAGATAGGGCTGACGCTGCTGCTGCCAGATAACCAGTTGCTCTTCCAGGGACTCCCCGGGTGTTTTCAGCAAGGATACTACCAGCGAACGCTGCAGGCGTGTCAGCTCGTCACGAATACCATCGCGCGCCAGCGATGCCCAGTGGGTGTCGGTCTTGAGCTGCGCCAGATCCTGGGAAAAACCGTGCAGGTTAAGCTGCTCGCCCAGATCGAAATAGGCCCTGGCCACCTTCTCGAGGGTCTGCCCGGTTTCGACCACGGCCTCGCTGATCGACAGGCTGTAGAACAGAAAACGGGTCGCAGCACTAAAACGCGCCACAGCATCGGGCACACCCTGCTCGCGGTACTGCGCGGCGCGCTGTTCCCAGTGCTCGGTCGCACCGCGGCTTAAAAACTGGCCAAGGTGCTCGGTAATGCGCCGTACCAGTGGCTGATAGTGATGCACCAGCGCTTCGGTCTGCTCCAGCAGCTCACCGCGCTTGTTGCGGATAAACCAGCGAGCGGCGCGCCGACACAGACGGATCAGCGCCTCAAGGAGCTCGATCTGAAGCTCACTGGGTACGGCCAGATCCAGGGCTTCAACTTCCTGCCAGCGCGTTTCGAGATCGAAGACATCGCGAACGACCACATAGGCGCTGGCAAATTCGTCCACCGAAGCCCCCGTTGCCTGCACAATCCGCTGGGCAAAGGTAATCCCCATGGTGTTGACCAGATGGTTGGCAAGCTGGGTCGCGACGATTTCACGGCGCAAGCGGTGCGCCTCGATATCATGGCCAAAACGCTGGCGCAGCACTTCGGGGAACGGGGTCAGAACTTCCCGGCTGAGGTAGGCGTTATCCGGCACCTCGGAGGCAATCAAGGCTTCGTTCAGATCGATTTTCGAATAGGAAATCAGTGTTGCCAGTTCCGGTCGCGTCAGCCCCTGACCCTGCTGCAGGCGCTCCTGCAGACTGTCGTCATCCGGCAGAAACTCAATGGCCCGATCAAGCTTGCCCCGCTCCTCGAGACTGCGCATGAACCGCTGCTGCTCGCCGGCCTGCTCGCTGCTGCGCCGTTCGGCGATCGACAGCGCCAGCGTCTGACGGTAGTTGTTCCTGAGCACCAGCTGACCGACTTCATCGGTCATGGTCTCCAGCAGTTCATCGCGCTGTTTGCCCGTCATGTCACCCGCTGCAAGGACAGCGCCGAGCAGAATCTTGATGTTCACCTCATGGTCGGAGCAGTCCACGCCTGCGGCGTTATCGATAAAGTCGGTATTCAGCCGCCCCCCGGCCAGGGCGAACTCAACCCGCGCCAGCTGCGTCATGCCGAGGTTACCGCCCTCACCGAAGACGCGCGCCCGAAGCTCAGCGCCATCGACCCGCAGACTGTCGTTGGCCTTGTCGCCGACATCGACATGACTTTCACTGCGCGCTTTCACGTAGGTACCGATGCCTCCGTTCCAGATCAGATCCAGCGGCGCCTTGAGCAGGCAGTTGATCAGCTCGTTCGGTGTCAGCCGGCTCTCGGTAATGGCGAAGCGCGCCTGCATCTCCGGCGAGATCGCGATCGATTTTGCACTGCGCGCAAACACGCCGCCACCGCTGGAAATAAGATCGGCCTGATAGTCGCTCCAGCCCGAGCGCGGCAAGGCAAAAAGACGCTGAC
>CAYWUD010000456.1:0-2051 GCA_964461355.1 uncultured Pseudomonadales bacterium
GGGCCGAAGCTGAAGATCGACCAGGCCGTCGGGACGAACCCGCGCCGGCAGGGAGCCGGTCAGCGCAACGGGTTCAAACCCCTCGGGCAACAGCCGCCCGAGTGTGACCTGACGCGGCTGCCCGGACACGGCCAGCGCAAGGCGCGTCTCCAGACGCATCGGATAGCCATCGCTGAGCTTTCGGAACACCTTGAGCTCAAGACGATCGGCATCAGCCGGCGTTTCGATCCGGGCGCCCGGTTCCAGCAGCAGGCGCCCCGCTTCATCCAGCGCCAGCGCATGACGGCGCGTGCCGTCCCGGGTCAGGACAATCGCGCCGGTCTCGGGCGCCAGCGTCAGCGCCTCGGGCATGGTCTGCCAGGCAATCTCGCCGCGGATGCGATAGCGACCGGCCTCAAGGGCGATCACCGGCCGACCGTGGCGCACCAGTACGGTCGCCGGGCGCCCATCGATACTGACCTGCCGTGGCCAGTGGCGCGCACTGCCGGGCAATGCAATTTCGGCCGCGCCGTAGAGATCCCAGGACTGCGCAAAGCGGGCGCCGTCTGCGCTGATCTCAAGCTCCAGCGGACCGGGCCAGGCGCAGCGGCTGCGCAGCTCAGGATCCTGCCCCCCCTCGCCACGAGGCTGCAGCACAGGCGCCACGTCGGTAATAAAGGGGCACAGTGCCGCCTCGTTCTGCCACAGCACCCAGTCACGCCACCGCGCCAGCTCCGCCGGCGCCCCGGTGCGGTCGGCGGCCTCGGTACAGTAGCTCTGCAGCACGAACAGCAGCACCATCAACACCAGCATGGCCCAGCGAAAGCTGTCTTCGATCCTTTTGCCCATTCTCATCGCCCTTCCCTCGGAGCCGGTATCACCCATCTAGACTAGCGCCGAACCGGCGGGCACTAAAGCTCGGCCCGCCTAATGGCCCCGGTTTTGTCGAGCGGTATAAAAAAACCCGGCCAAAGGCCGGGTTCACTGACAGGACAGGCCGCAGGGCCTCCCTGATCAGGCGTACTGAGACTTGAAGCTGTCAAAGATCTTCATGTAGTTGACGCGCTCCAGCGCCTCGGGATTGATCACCTCTTTCTGGCTCATAACCCCTTTCATTTCTGCCACGGATTCGAACTCACGACCCGCCATCCAGCGCTCGAGGCCGGTCAGCAGGGTGGACAGGTGGCTGATACCCATGCGCAGCAGGCAGGACGCCGTCATCACCGCGTCAGCACCGCCGAGCAGGTACTTGATCACCTCTTCCGGGCCATACACGCCGCTGGTCGCACCCAAAGATGCGTTCAGCTGACCGTGCAGTACCGCAATCCAGCGCAGCGGCAGACCGATGTCGTGCGGCGTCGAGTACGGCAGGCAGGGCTTGATCTCGAGCTGCTCGATATCGAAGTCAGGCTGGTAGAAGCGGTTGAACAGCACCAGCGCATCGGCACCGGCTTCGTCAAACTGCTTGGCCACATTGCCGAAGGAACTGAAATACGGCCCCAGCTTCAACGCCACCGGCAGGTTTACCGCCGCCTTGACCGCCTTCAGGATCTCGATGTAACGCTGCTCGACACCGGCAGCGGCATCAGTCAGGCCCGAGGTCGGGAAGAAGACGTTCAGTTCCAGGCCATCGGCGCCGGCCTGTTCGATCTGCTTCGCGTAATCGACCCAGCTGTCCAGGGTCACACCGTTCAGACTGCCGATAATCGGCAGGTCAGTGGCGATCTTGGCCTGACGAATCAGCTCCAGATACTGGTCGGGACCGGTGCTGTAGGTCTGGCCTTCCGGCAGGTAGCTCAGGGATTCGGCAAAACTGTCCATGCCGGAACCGAGCTCACCGCTGACAAATTCATCGTGCTTGAGCTGCTCTTCGAACAGCGAAAACAGCACGACCGCAGCCGCACCGGCATCCTCCATCTGGCGGATGTTGTCCAGGCGTGCGGACAGGGGGTTGGCTGAAACAACCAGCGGGTTTTTCAGATCCAGGCCCATATAACGAGTAGAAAGATCCATGTCCCCTCCTAAATTCAGTGTGCGCACTGTGCGCTGAAAAAGCCCCGTTCTGGTTTCGG
>CAYWUD010000457.1:0-2042 GCA_964461355.1 uncultured Pseudomonadales bacterium
GCTCGAATACGGCGTCGAGGGGGCCGAAGGTCTGGGCGTCAAGCCTGCGGCAAAACCCGGTTTTATCGAGCGCTGGAAGCAGCGTCTGGGGTGTGGTCGCTGTCAGAAATAGGACCGAGGTCCGAGCCATGATCCCGGCTGCTATCCAGCCGGGATTTTTTTATTTATCCACAAGGTGCCAGGCGCATGAGCAAGACCCTGTATCGCATCAGTTTTCAACAGCAGAACGAGATCTTCGAGATCTATGCACGCGCGCTCTGTCAGAGTGAGCTCTGGGGCTTTGTCGAGGTCGAGGAGCTGGTCTTTGGCGAGCGCTCACAGCTTCTGGTGGATCCGGGCGAAGAGCGGCTGAAGGCGACCTTCGAGGGCGTCAAACGCAGCTTTATCCCCAGCCACAGCATTCTCAGAATCGATCTGGTGGAAAAAAGCGGGCCGGCCAAGATTCATGCGAGCAAGGGCGGCGTGACGCCGTTTCCCGGTGTGCCGCCGCGTCCTCAGTCCTAGGGGCCTGTGGCGCTCTGCCTAGAGCGTTTCGAGATTACGCCGGCGCAGCAGCAGAAACAGCCCGCTGCCCAGAAACAGGCAGCCCAGCGCGGAAAGATAGTGGAAGAGGTCCAGGCGCAGGAAGCCGGCCAGTCGACCGTCGACGCCGATGACCACGCCGCCGGCAAACAGGCTGGCGGCGCCGATGACGGCAAAGCTCGCTATCGTACGGCGCTGGCGCAGATGGCGGAGTCCCATCAGGGCTATCAGAGCGAGGCAGAGGGTGCCAAGGCCCTCCTGATAGTATTCGCCAAGACCCATGCGCCGTACCAGTTCAAACAGTGCCATCAGTGCCAGGGCCCAGCGGCCCCAGGCCGGTCGCGACCAGTTCCAGGGCCAGCAGAGGCTGGCATAGGCACTGGCGATCAGCGGCAGGCCAAGGTAGACCGCCGCATTGCGCAGCAGCAGATGGGCTTCTTTCAACGGCCAGTCAAAGCCAAAGCGCAGGCCCGCCATCAGCGAGGCGCCGGCCATCAGCACAAAGCCGACCAGTGCGGCCAGTGCCGGCGGGCGCTGTTCGGGCCTGAAACTTTGCAGCTGGGCCAGCAGAAACACCGCAAAGGCGGCGCTGAAAAACAGGACGCTGGCCGAAACACCGGCACTGATCATGCCGAGGGCTCCGCAGCGATACGCTTGAAGGCCTCGGCGGCGGCATTGAGTGTGGCGTCAAGCTCGGCCTCACCATGGGCGAGCGAGACAAAGCCGGCCTCGAAGGCCGAGGGCGCGAGATAGACGCCCTGTTCGAGCATCAGGTGGAAGAAACGCTTGAACCGTTCCTGATCACAGCGGCTGACCGCGGCGAAGCTGTCGACCGTTTCCTGCTCGGTAAAGAACAGGCCGAACATGCCGCCCACCTGGTTGGTGGTCAGGGCAATACCCGCCGCCGCCGCGCGCTCCTTGAGCCCGGTGCACAGGCGCTCGGCAATCTGGTTCAGACGCGCATGGGTGCCGGGCTTTTTCAGTTCGCTGAGCAGCGCGTAGCCTGCACTCATCGCCACCGGGTTGCCGGACAGGGTGCCAGCCTGATACACCGGGCCAAGCGGCGCGATATGCTCCATCAGGCTGCGCTTGCCACCGAAGGCGCCGACCGGCATGCCGCCGCCGATCACCTTGCCCAGGGTGGTGAGATCGGGGGTGACGCCGTAGTGGGCCTGGGCGCCGCCGAGGGCGACACGGAAACCGGTCATCACTTCATCGAAGATCAGCACACTGCTATAGCGATCGCAGACGGCGCGCAGCCCCTGCAGAAAGCCCGGCTGCGGCGGAATGCAGTTCATGTTGCCGGCTACCGGCTCGACAATGATGCAGGCGATCTGATCGCCGAGTTCGGCAAACAGGGCTTCTACGGCTGCGAGATCGTTATAGGGCAGCGTCAGCGTGTGCGCGGCCAGTGCGGCGGGCACGCCGGGGGAATCGGGCACGCCGAGGGTCAGGGCGCCGGAGCCGGCTTTTACCAGTAGGCTGTCGGAGTGGCCGTGGTAGCAGCCTTCGAACTTGAG
>CAYWUD010000458.1:0-2035 GCA_964461355.1 uncultured Pseudomonadales bacterium
TATCGCCCTGTGCCCGCAAAGTGCCGGACTGGTCAGCTGCCTGAGCGTCTTCCACAACGTCTTCATGGGCCGGCTGGATCAGCACAACTGGGCCTACAATCTGCTCAACCTCCTCTGGCCCCAGGCCAAGGAACGCGAACAGGTCCTTGAGGTTCTGCGCCTGCTCGGTCTTGAGAACAAGCTGCTGATCTCGGTCGATCAACTCTCCGGTGGCCAGCAACAGCGCACCGCTATTGCCCGCGCCCTGTTCCAGCAGAAACCCATTTTCATGGGCGACGAACCGGTATCGAGCGTGGACGAACTGCAGGCCCACCGCATTCTGAATCTGCTGGGCGAGCGCCACGACACCCTGATTGCCGCAATCCACGACCGCGAGCTGGCCATCCGCTGCTTTGACCGCGTTCTGGGTTTGAAAAATGGCCGCATCGAGCTCGATCAGCCGACTGCAGGTCTCACGCCTTCCGACCTGAATTCGCTCTACCATGCATAATCCCACTCTGATGGAGCTGCTGCGCCCGAACACCCGTGCGCGCGCGCTCAAGGAAACCAGTCTGTGGTTCTTGTGTGCCGGCCTGATCGCCTTTTTTCTCGCCGACATCGAAATCACCACGCGTGACCCCTGGCTTGAACTCGGCCGTATCGGCAGCGGTCTGATCCAGCCCGATTTCAGCGCTACCGAACGCCTGTTCGAAGCCCTGGGCCAGACCATCGCCTTTGCTCTCTTGGGCGTTGCCATCGGCGCCGTACTCGGCTTTCTGCTGGCGCAGATCTATCACTGGCGCGCCGTGCAGTGGCTCTGCGCGCTAACCCGGGCCGTACACGAGCTGTTCTGGGCGCTGATCTTCCTGCAACTGTTCGGCCTTGGCCCTGTTACCGGGCTGCTGGCAATCTGCCTGCCCTATGCCGCAACCTTTGCGCGCATCTACGCCGAACTGCTTGAAGGCGCCGACCGCACCCCTCTGCAGACACTACCGGCGGGATGCTCCAGGCTGAGCGGTTTTCTCTATTGCCTGCTACCCCAGGCCTGGCCGCATATGCGCAGCTATACCGTGTACCGCTTTGAATGCGGCCTGCGCACCAGCACCATTCTGGGCTTTATCGGCCTGCCGACCATCGGTTTTCACCTTGAGACCGCGTTCAAGCAGGGCCAGTACGGAGAGGCGGCAGCACTGCTGTATCTCTTTTTCGTGCTGATCGCGCTGATCCCGATCTGGCTGCGACCACGCCTGATCCCCGTGTACGTCATCGCCGCAATCTGGCTGCTCCCAGACAGTACGGGCCTCTTCAACTGGGATCTGTTCGTCCGTTTTGTCACCTACGACATCGTGCCAAGCCCTCTGCGCAGCGGCGAATGGCTGAGCCTTGATACCTGGAGCCGCTTTGGCGACTGGTTTGCCCGCCTGTTCTTCAAGCAGGGCCTGCCGGGCATCTGGAGCACCCTGATTCTGGGGCTGGTATCGCTGATTCTCAGCGCCCTGTCCTGCCTGGCCCTGTTTCCGCTGATATCCCAGCATTTTGTCGGTCGTGCCGGCGGCGTGATCGGCCACTGGCTGCTGGTTGTCGCCCGCTCGACGCCGGAGATGATGCTGGCCTTTGTCGGCCTTCTGGTATTCGGCCCCTCGATGCTGCCGGCGATTCTGGCTCTGGGCTTTCACAACGGCGCGCTGGTCGCCAACCTGATCGGCCGCTACAGCAGCGGACTGTCGCTACGCATCGACGCCCCGCACGGCATGGCGCTTTATCTGTATGAGATTCTGCCGCGCGCATTCCCGCAGATGCTGGCCTTCCTGCTCTACCGCTGGGAAGTGATCATGCGCGAAAGCGCTATTCTCGGCATGCTCGGCATCACCACACTGGGCTTTTATGTCGACTCCGCCTTCGAAAACTTCTACTTCGACCGGGCGATGATGCTGATCCTGATCACGGCACTGCTGAATCTGATGGTCGACCGTATTTCACGCTACGTACGCGATCACCTGGGCCTTGGCAGCCCATCGATGCAGGAATGAGATTCACCACCTACAAACGGCGCCCT
>CAYWUD010000459.1:0-2027 GCA_964461355.1 uncultured Pseudomonadales bacterium
CAGTGCTTCGAGACTGATAACGGCATCCAGATGTTCGGCATGGGGTTGATGGTTCAGCCAGGCGCCACCGGCAATCCAGGTGGCGGTATCACCGTGCTGGGCTTTGAGTGCCTCGGCTTCGGCAAGGGTCTGCGGTCGATAGTAGTGATTAATCATGATGCTCTCTATCCACGTGGGTTTTGACGTTTCCGGTTATTGATCCGGATTTAATTGTTTTCCTAAATTCAGGGTGCACGAATCCATAACCGAATAAATCGGTTTTATTTGGATAAACGAACCCGCACGCAATTATTTACATGAGTAAATGAGTTGCGCGTACAGCAATGCGGTCGATATTTAATTAATATCGACAGGTTGTTGTGATGGGTTTTGAACCGAGCCGAATACAGCGTGTCGGCGGATCAGGCTGCCGGTTGTTCTGTATTGCGGGCAGGCGCGGGCGCGCCCAGGCTCAGTGGGATGAGGGTGGGGTCGGATGGCGCTGATTGACGTCCGCCGGGTTATGCCAGCGCACAAAATCTGGGAAGCCAAGGCAGAACTCGGAGCGATGCGCAGCGCGAATCGACAGATAGTTCAACTGCTGTTCTTGTGATGAAACTGTTATGGCAGGCATGCGCCGTACCTCCAGTCGGACTAATACGGGGTGGCCAGTTTCCCTGTCGGATATTTCCGAATTAAAGGCTTACTTAACCACCCAATGATTAAATACCAATGCTTACTTTATTTATTGTTTGCAGACAAAAAAGCAAATTGGTATCCCGTTAGTTAAACTGGTTCTGATCATCTCAGAGAGCTGCGCGGATGTTAACCGAAAAATTTTCATTGCCGATCGCTCTATATCCCTTTTAATGTGGTTGCGTGTCGCCCAGGAGCCCATGCTGACGTCTTTTTCTGCGAGCGAACTATTTGCTCTGAACAAACCGCATAAATACTCGTCCTCGTTCAAAAAAACATATATATGAGCAAGAGCGCATGTGTTCGCTCAATATGTCAGCAGAAGGTCAGCATCTGCTTGTTATTGTATGCTGCTCTGCCTTTGCCGGCAGGTCGATGTAATTCAGCAGCGCATTGCAAAAGTGTGGAATGGATACAGCGCTCTGCTCAAAGCAGAGCAGGTCTCCATACCCCTGGTAGAAATAGGGGAAATGTACGCCTTTAACGTTACAGACCGAACAGCGCAGCACGATACGCATCTGATGACAGAGGCGTGCGATCAGTTGCTGGTGATCATGGGTTGAGGGTGTCCTAAGGTGTTTGAGCAGAAGTGCGGTGCAATGTCTGAGGCTGCGTTCGAGCAGCCAGTGGTAGCCATTGATGACGATAAACTGTCCGTCCAAAGAGCTGGTGCCGTAGTGATAGTGATCGCCCTGGGCGATATTCAGGCTCGCGCGTTCGATCAGGCTGATCAGATCTGACGGGATGCCGTTTTGCAGTGCGCTGAGTCGGGACAGGCTTGGCTGCAGAAGTGCGTTCTGATTCATCTGGGCCTCTGGCAGTAAGTTGCTTGGGCTTATGAGTAAAACGCGTCAGTGAGGCAGGGTGGTGCGCATCCTGTGTGCAATTGCAGGACAAATATGATCAATTGGGGCAGGGGGAAAGCGGATGGCGCGCCCGCCGGGACTCGAACCCAGATTATCCGCTTAGGAGGCGGACGTTCTATCCTGTTGAACTACAGGCGCGAAAAGAGGCGTTATTGTACCTCTATGATATTCAAGTGCAATGCTAACTTGCTGAAAAACAAATGATTATGAGTCTGTGTTGAGCTGGCGCTCTTCTCGCTGAAGACGACTGATCAGCAGGCTGATCTGGCGCTCGTGCATGCCGGAAAGGCGAAGAAACTGAACGCCGAGCAGGAAAAAGCCGGGCTGTTTCAACGGGTCGGCTGCGATGCAGTGGCGTGCTTCATTGGTGCATTCGATGGCGGTGCCATCCGGAAGCGAAAAGCGCAGCTGAAAACGATCTCCGACCTTGAGGGGGGGGTGCTGGCCAAATCGTACCAGGCAACGGCAGCCGGAGGCGGAGAGGTC
>CAYWUD010000460.1:0-2020 GCA_964461355.1 uncultured Pseudomonadales bacterium
CGCACCTATGTCGATGCCGAAGACGATATCGACAACTCCGAAACCAAGAACGGCGTCTTCGTCCAGTTCGTCCTCAAGGGCTTTGGGGCACTGGGTGGCGGCAAGGTTTCCGACGCCCTCGAACAGGTCAACGGCTGGGAACGCCGCGAAGAGAAACGAGCGAGCTACTGATGAATCTACTGACTAAAGTGGGCAGCGCACTGCTGCTCGGCGCCGCCCTGCTGCAACCGGCCCAGGCTGCCGTTCAATCGCTGGATCGCATTGTCGCCATTGTCGACAAGGACGTGATCATGGCCAGCCAGCTGGACAAGCGCATCAAGATGGTGCGCCTGCAGATGCAGGAGAACAACGCACCGGTCCCGCCGCAGAACATCCTGCAGGCTCAGGTGCTCGAACGCCTGATCGTCGAAAACCTGCAGCTGCAGCTGGGCGAACGGGCCGGGGTACGCATCGATGAGCGCACCCTGAACCAGTCGATCGCCGATATCGCCCGACGCAACAACATGAGCCTTGACGCGTTCCGCCGCGAGCTGGCCAGCGAAGGGCTGACCTATGAAGAAGTACGCGAGCAGATCCGCAAGGAGATGGTCATCGCCCGCGTCCGTCAGAGCCGGGTGGGTGAACGGATTCAGATCAGCGACCGCGAAATCGACAACTTCCTCGCCTCCGGCGCCGGCCAGCAGATGAATCAGGTGGGCTACCGTCTGAGCCATATCCTGATCAGCCTGCCCGACGCGGCCCTGCCCGAGCAGGTGGCTGCTGCCGAAGCCCGCGCACGCGCCCTGATCCAGAAACTCGACCGCGGCGCCGACTTCGGTACGCTGGCGCAAAGCGAATCCGCCGGTCCGAATGCCCTGGAGGGTGGCGATCTCGGCTGGCGCACTCTGGATCAGCTGCCTTCACTGGCCGCCTCCATCGTACCGGCCCTGAAAACCGGCGATATCGCCGGCCCGATCCGCAGCCCCAGCGGTTTCCATATCCTCAAGCTGACCGACAAGCGCGGTGAAGCCAAGGTACTGCAGAACCAGGTGCACGTCCGCCATATCCTGATCCAGCCAAACGAGATCCGTACCGATCTTGAGGCACAGAAACTCGCCGAGGCGATCTACCGCCGTCTGCAGCAGGGCGAACGCTTTGCCGACCTGGCGCGCGTCTACTCCAACGATCCGGGTTCGGCGCTGGCCGGCGGCGATCTGGGCTGGACCGACCCGAAAACACTGGTTCCCGCATTCCAGGAAGCGATGGCCAAGGCGCCGCTGCAGCAGGTGACCGAACCGTTCAAGAGCCCCTACGGCTGGCATGTGCTGGAAGTGCTTGAACGCCGCGCCCAGGACATGAGCAGCGAATTCCGTCGCCAGCAGGTGCGCGAACAGCTCTCCAACCAAAAGTACGAAGAAGAGCTGCAGAACTGGCTGCGCGAAATCCGTAACGAAGCCTTCGTCGAGATCAAGCTGTGAAGCGTCTGGCCATCACCGCCGGCGAACCGGCCGGCATCGGCGCGGATCTCTGCGTGACGCTGGCACAAAGTCACCAGCATGCCCAGCTGATCGTACTGGCAGATCCGGATCTCCTGCAGGAGCGTGCCGCCCTGCTCGGCCTGCCGCTGAAGCTGCGCGCCTTCGACCCGAACGAAGCGCCGCAGGCAGCCGATCCGGGCGAGCTCTGGGTCATGCCCCATCGGCTGGCGGCCCCCTGTCAGCCCGGCCAGCTGGATCCGGCCAATGCCCGCTATGTGCTCGAAACCCTGACCAGCGCCTGCCAGGGCTGCCAGAATGGCATCTTCGACGCCATGGTAACCGCGCCCGTGCACAAGGGCGTGATCAACGATGCCGGCATCCCCTTCAGCGGTCATACTGAGTTTCTCGCCGATCTGACCGGCACCGAACTGGTGGTGATGATGCTGGCCACCGCAGGGCTGCGCGTTGCTCTGGTGACCACCCATCTGCCGCTCAGAGCGGTCGCCGATGCGATCACTGCAGAACGCCTGGAGACCATCAGCCGCATCCTGCACAAGGATCTG
>CAYWUD010000461.1:0-2002 GCA_964461355.1 uncultured Pseudomonadales bacterium
CCGCCGGCAGGCTGTCGAAGTTGATCACGAGGCTCGTGAGCTGTTCGGAGCCGTCAGCATCCGTGACGGGGGCGCCAACAAACGCGGACATATCCACATCCAGCGGGGCATCGGTCTCGGACACGATGATATTTGTCGCCAGCGCGGTGACATCACCCTCGACGCCGACAGTCAGGGTATGGGGGCCGGAACTGTCAGTACCCTCGTTACTGGTGGCGGTGACCGAGTAATTGATCGGATCACCGTCATTGATCGGGCTGCCCGCCACGCCGGAGGTAGAGTAATCGGTCGGCAGATTGATGCCGAAACTGTCGGGCAACGAGCCGTCGGGGTTGAGCGTTACAGTCAGCTCATTACCCACCAGCACCGCATCCCCGAGCGCAGTCGTGCCCGCCGGCAGGCTGTCGAAGGTGATCACCAGATCGGTCAACACCTCGGAGCCGTCACTGTCGGTGACCAGTACCGACACATCATCGGACAGATCCACGGGTACCGTGGTATCGGTTTCGGCCTCCTGAACTTCGGTGGCGATGATGTCGATATCTTCTTCGGGCACAACCTGGATCCGGAACGGCTGCTCAAATCCGGCCTCGCCGCCCTCATCGGTGGTCACGATCAGCGTACCGCTGACTTCACCGGAAAAATCGATCGGCAGCTGCAGGCTCAGGGCTTCGAGTTCGGCCTGGGTACCGGTCCAGGTCGAGCCATCGAGGGTACCGCCATTGACGGTTGTGCCCTCGGGCAACCCGGTAAAGGTGACACTGAAACTGGTGTACTGTTCGGAGCCATCAGCGTCGGTAATGATCGGCAGGGCCAATCCCAGCATCAGCGGAGTCTGCACATCGCCTTCGTTGTACTGCTGGTCGGGAATATAGAGGCCGCCCTCTTCGTTATAGGGCTCAAGATCCTCTTCCACATTGACGGTCAGAGTACTGCTGATACTGTCGCTGCCTTCATTACTGACGGCATTGACGGTATAGGTGATCGGCGCGCCGTCGTTGATCGGGCTACCGGGCACACCGGCGGTAGAGTAATCGGTCGGCAGCACGATACCGAAACTTGCCGGCAGATTGCCGTCGGCATCCAGGTTGACAGTCAGCACATTGCCGACCAGCACCGCATCGCCAAAAGCCGTGGTTCCGGCCGGCAGACTGTCGAAACTGATCGTCAGGCTCTGCAGCACTTCGGAGCCATCGGCATCGGTAATCGAAACCGCAATGCTCGACGCCATATCGATGACCAGCGGACCATCGGTCTCGGTGCTGACAATCGGCGCAGCACCCAGGTTGATGTCCTCGACCGCCGGTTCCTCGGGCAGAAGGCCGCCCGCCTCGTCAATGACCTCGGGTTCTGTCGGCGGCAGCGGCGGAATATCCCACAGGTTGGCCGGATCGATGGTTTCCACAATCCGCGCCAGCTGTACGATGCCGCTCCCCTCGTTACCGGCGGCACCAGCACCGGCCCCCGGACCTGCTGCGGTCGCTTCAAGCAGTTCGGTCAGGTCACCGCCTTCGGCCAGTACCTGCAGAATCTGTTCAACGGTCTCGGGCTCAAGGGCACTCTCGCCGCCATCGGCTGCCGCCGCAGTGAGCATATCCGGAGACATCAGCAGATCGCCGGGGGTGCGGACACTGATCAGCTGAGCATCGTAAGTGGCCAGCTCAACCGAGCTGCCCTCGGGGGTGACCAGCGTTTCTCCTTCCAACAGTACATCACCGGGCTTCAAAACCCGGAGTTCGCCTTCCGCGTTGCGTGCATACGCTACGCCGGTTACCGCTACCACGGTTGCAATCGGATTCCCCGTCGCCATGACCAAGCCCTCACTGAAACTGCATCAGGAATACAACTATCAGCAAGCATGGCAACAGATGTGAGCAACAACTAATACTTTGGTGCTAGAAAAACCAAGAAAACAGGCAGAACGATAGATCGAATAATTATTTAAAACGCCTAGAAAATGACTTTGTGGGCATTTGAATCGCAAAAAAGCATGGGAAAGATG
>CAYWUD010000462.1:0-1989 GCA_964461355.1 uncultured Pseudomonadales bacterium
GTATGAACTTAAGTTGGAACCCCCGGTTTTCGCATCAGCTTATTAAGGGCTTCCGATTATCAGCCTTTGAAATTAACTTACTCTGGAGGCAGCAAACATTATCTCCACAGCCAACACACATAGGAAGCTCAGTACTATATAATGAATCTATATATCTTCCAAAGACATTACAGCTACCTCTTATCTCAATGCAGCTTGGTGGCGTAATTTTTAAGGGAAGTATAAAAAATACCAGTAACAATACGGTTGACCGAAAAGCAATTATTTCAGAAAAACCGGTTACCGCAGAATCTATCATTAACACGCATAGAGAATCTGTTTCTGTTATGTACTCCGACGAGGAGCTTGCAAAAAGGGATGATACAAATTACATGAGTACCAATGGGTTAACACATAGGGGGCTACAGCCGTATGATTATATTTCGTTACCCTATAGCAAGCCTTGGTCAAAGCCAAAAACATCATATAAGCTAAAAGAGTATTTCTCAAACTCCCTAGAATACAGGTCATCCTTAAAGTCCGAAACCCTGTACCATTTTAATTTTACTACTCTTAATCCAGAAGAGCAGATTATGAGTTATAAGCACTATGCTGAGTATAACTTTAAGGGAGATTTATCAATAACTTATAAAGCTAAATTTATAGAAGACCTCTTTACTGTTTCCAATAAGATGAGTCTTTCTGGTAAATATAAAAACTATTTTGATCGATCAACCATGGTTGATGAGAATGGTGAATTACTCCTTCCTGATTCAAAGTGGGACTCTATTACAAAAGATGAGGAGAAGAGTACTTACTTTTGGATTAAAAACTCCTTATCTGTAACCATGAGACCATTTTTTGTAAATGACTATTGGGGAGAGTCTTTTATTACATACAGTTTACAACAGAATATTTTCGATTATGAGTACGATTTTGAAGAGGAGATGTACTTGCCCACATGGCACAGTTGGTCAAGTAAAGAGGTTACAAATCACACCGTAGAGGGGGCTCTCATTTTTGACTCACCATATGTGCGTGGGGAGTTGAAAACTACGTCATCACTCCCACCTCGTAACAACCTTCAGCAGGCTATCTTGCCAAAATTGTCATTTTTTATGGGAGAGTATCTTACTCTTATGGCGGATACTTCTATTTCTCGTGTAGGCTCCAGGAAAGAGGAAGAGAGTCCTTATACCTTTACCGACTGGACCCAGCAAGACTATAATATTACTCTGTTTGGGGACTTTCCTATCATGAGTTTTTCAGAAAAACTCACCTTTGGAGTGGGTGAGAATAAGGGAGATATCTTTAGTACTACCACCCTTGATTTTAAACTTTTTAATGAAAAGTTTCTTATTAAGAACCTGCTGTTAACTGACTTAAAAGAGCAAGTTATTAATGCATACCAACTCAAACTTTCCTTATATAATTTTGAAACAACCTATGAGTTTGCAAAAATGGGGCTTCAGGATGACCTTAAACTTATAAACTCCTCATACAGGTGGGAGCATACATACAATCCAAAACCATTCTGGAGAAACCGTTTTTACGACATAACTCTTAAGCCAGATTTCCTATTCTCCATAGATCACTTAAATAAGTTTAACAACTCTCTGACCCTTGGAGCAACTATTAAATTTAAGATTTTTGAATTCTTAGATCTCTCTTTTTCGGCACATAGCCAGAATGATGCCACCTTTAAATATTTTGATGGTGATGGAGGATTTTTGGTAACCGATGTACTGGTAGATCTGTTTAAATCAATAAACTTTTTCCACACGCCCCATAGAGAGCAGTCGCCCTTTAAACTTAACTCTGTAGATGTATCATTTATCCATTATATGAGAGATTGGACTTTTACCTTTTCCTTAAAAGGAGACTTTACCTATAGAGTTGATTATAACGATCCAAACTTAAGTGGTTTTAGATGGATTCCTGAGTATGTTTTTGCCGTACAATGGACACCATTAAAAGAGATGAGTTATAACGCTCGTATATACAAAGATG
>CAYWUD010000463.1:0-1985 GCA_964461355.1 uncultured Pseudomonadales bacterium
ATGCGCTGCCGCATCAGCTGCTGTTCGAGCACGACAGCGCCGGTTATCTCGAGCTGGGGGGCGGTCGCTTTTTTCATCGTCGTCTGCAGCTGATGCCCGATCTCTGGTTGCATGCGCTGGTGCCGGAGGATGTCACGCTGGCCAGCAGCCGTACTCTGGGCATGCTGGTCTGGGGCGGGATGCTGCTGACGCTGCTGTTTGGCGGGCCGCTGCTGCTCTATCTGCTGCGGGCGCAGCTGCTGCGTCCGGTGCTGCAGCTACGCCAGGCCTTTGTGCGTCTGCAGCAGGATGAAAATCGCCTGGTCGAACTGCCGGTGCTGCGCTCGGACGAGCTGGGCGAGCTGACCGAGGCGTTCAACTGCATGAGCTACGAGCTGCACGAATCGAGCCGAACCATTCGTCAGCTGGCTTATCACGACAGTCTGACCGGCTTGCCCAACCGCTATCTGTTTTTGCGCACCCTGCAGCGTGGCATGCAGGTGGTGGCACAGGAAAAGCAGACACTGGCGCTGCTGTTTATCGATCTGGACAACTTCAAGGTGGTTAACGATACCTTCGGCCACCCCTTCGGTGATCAGGTGCTGACGGAAGTGTCCCGGCGTATTCAGGAGCATATCCGCGGCTGTGATTATCTGGGGCGGGCCAACGAGCTGATGGAAACCCCGGAGTTGTCACGGCTCGGCGGGGATGAATTCACGTTGCTGCTGGCGCCGGTGCACACGCCCTATGCCGTGGGGATGGTGGCGCAGCGCCTGATCAGTCTGATTTCCGAACCGATCACGCTGGAGGGGCATGAGTGCTACCTGGGCGCCAGTATCGGTATCGCGATGTACCCCGGTGATGGCGAGACCCCCGAAGATCTGGTGAAAAACGCCGATCTGGCGATGTTTCAGGCGAAGAAACAGGGTAAGGGGCATTTCGAGTACTTTTCCGCAGCACTGGGGGCGGCTATTCGCGAGCGAACGCGGCTCGATCTGAAACTGCACAAGGTGGTCGAGCAGGAGGGCTTCGAGCTCTATTTTCAGCCGCTGATGGAGTGCGCCGACGAGCGCATCGTGTCGCTCGAAGCGCTGATTCGCTGGCGTGATCCTGAAATCGGCTTTGTCTCGCCGGAGCTTTTTGTGCCGCTGGCCGAGGAGAGCGGGCTGGTGCTGCGCATGGGCGACTGGGTTATTCGCGAGGCTTGTCGCTGGGTGCAGCGCTGGCGCAGCTCCGGGTTCGATGAGATCCGGGTGGCGATCAACGTATCGGGCGTGCAGATGTCACAGCCGGGCATTGCCGAGCTGTTCGAGCACAGTCTGCAGCGTTATGCCCTGCCGGCGGAGGCGATCTATATCGAGCTGACCGAGACGTCACTGATCCAGGGCGAAAGTCTGGTCCTCGACAATCTGCACAAGCTCCGGGCGATGGGGATTCGCATCGCTCTGGACGACTTTGGGACCGGTTATTCTTCCCTCAGTTACCTGCGCAAGCTGCCGATCGATATCCTCAAGATCGACAAGTCCTTTGTCGAGGATCTGGGCTCTGAAGGGGATTCGGTGATTCTCGCCTCGATCATCAATATGGCGCATGCGCTGGAGATGAAAGTGGTGGCCGAGGGTGTCGAGGATCGGGAGATGTATCTCTACCTCAAGCGCGAAGGGGTGGATCTGATTCAGGGCTACTATCTGAGCAAACCGCGGCCGGCGCTTGAGGTGCCGAAAATGCTCGAGCTCGACGGTGCCGGATTGCTGCTGGCGGCGGAAACGAGTCCGGGCTGAGGGGCATGGGTGCGTACGGATAATAAAAAACCCGCTATCGGTGATAGCGGGTTTTTTATGTGGTGCCCGGGGACAGAATCGAACTGCCGACACGGGGATTTTCAATCCCCTGCTCTACCGACTGAGCTACCCGGGCTAAACGGGTCAGGTTAGATCAATAACCTAAAAAATGGTGCCCGGGGACAGAATCGAACTGCCGACACGGGGATTTTCAATCCCCTGCTC
>CAYWUD010000464.1:0-1984 GCA_964461355.1 uncultured Pseudomonadales bacterium
GCGCGGTGCCTTTGTGGTTGTCTCCGAGCGGACCAAGGGAAAAACCAAATCGGGTCGCTCCCGGGCGCGATCAGCGGCACAGCTGCTGCTGATCGGTGTCGGTTCGGCCGGTGTGTCGGGCCTGACGCTGGCCGAGCAGCCGGTGACCACGGTGGTGCCCGTGCCCGGCAAGACCAATGTCTTCCTCGCCCCCAACGGGGTGCCGGTCGTCAATATCAATACCGCCAACAGTGCCGGCGTCTCGCACAACAAATACAGCAAGTACAATGTCGAAGCGAACGGGCTGGTGCTCAACAACGGTAACAGCAGCCAGATCTCGCGCCAGTCGGTGCTTGCCGGCCAGGTGATGGCGAACCTCAATCTGGGCGCTGAAGCGACCCTGATTCTGAACGAAGTGGTGGCACCGAATCGATCCTTGCTGGCAGGGTACACCGAGGTGCTCGGGGGCAAGGCGGATGTCGTAGTCGCCAACCCCTACGGGATCACCTGTTCCGGGTGCGGCTTTATCAATACCGATCGTGCCACCCTGACCACGGGTACGCCGAAGCTCAACAGCAACGGCAGTCTGCAGGGGTTCAGCGTTCGTGAGGGTGATATTCGGGTACAGGGCAAGGGGCTCGATGCCTCGGGGCAGCAGTTACTCGATCTGGTTTCGCGCTCGGTGGTGGTGGATGCGCAGATCAACACCGCCGAGCACGGCGAACTCGCTATTGTGGCCGGAGCCAATAACTGGGATTACGGTACGCGTACGGTCAGTGGCCAGAATGCGACGACGAGTGCGGCACCGGCCTATGCGATCGACTCATCGGCCCTGGGCGGCATGTACGCCGGGCGTATTCGTCTGCTTGCCACCGAAGCGGGGGTGGGGGTACGCATGCGCGGTGAAGCGGCCGCCAGTGTGGATGATTTTACCCTCAGCAGCCGCGGCACCATCGAGCTGAGCAACAAGATCTCGGCCGAGCGCGACCTGGCTCTGACCTCCGAGGACCGTGCGCGAGCGGCGATCAGCCTGACGGATACCGAACTGTCCGCCAAGCGCAACCTGACCCTGGCCTCGGCCGATGGCGGAGCTCAGCTGATCGGGGGCGTGCTGACGGCCGGCGAAACGCTGGGCTACCAGGTGAATGCACTGAGCGACACGCAGAGCTCGGCGACGCTACGCGATAACAACAAGCGTTTTGCCAAGCGCGTCGATCTGCAGGTGACCGATGCCGCGCAACTGAGCGGGGTATCCTACGGGGCGGCCGATGAGCTCAGCGCCGAGGTTGGCAGCCTCGCAGTCGACGCCAGCGAAGGGGCGACGTTGTATTCTTCCGATCGCCTGGAGCTTACGGCCGATACCGATCTGGCGCTGAATACGGCCGCAGTGCGCGCTTCCGGCGATATGGCCCTGACGGCCACCACCGGCACGATCACGATCAGCGCGGGTGCTCAGCAGGGGGTTCAGTCCGATCAGGGCGCCCTGAGCCTGAGTGCTCAGCAGGCATTGAACAATGCGGGTGTGGTCTCGGCAGCCGCGGGCGCGTTAACGGTTAAGGTGGATGGCCGCATCGACAACAGCGGTACCCTGCACGCCAACGGCGCTCTCAAGATCGGTGGCTTGATGGATGCCGCGGTCAGCGATGTCAGCAACAGCGGCACGCTGATCAGTGATGGGGCGATGACGCTGACGGCGACGACGCTCTCCAATGCCGGCACGGTGCAGGCGGCGCAGGGCTCGGATGTCGATGTGCGTACCCTCAGCAATCAGGGCCAGTGGATTGCGGCCTCCGAGGCCGGCTATTCGGCCCGCTTTTACGTCGACAGTCTGTTTAATGGCGTTGCCAGCATTATCCAGTCGGCAGCGGACCTTGACCTGGAAATCCGTGACCGCCTGCGTAATGAAGGGCTGCTGCTTGCCGAGCAGAATCTGCGGGTCGCGGCCGCTGACCCGGCGGTCGAACTGGCTCTGGATAATCTGAGCAGCGGGGTTATGCAGGCGGGG
>CAYWUD010000465.1:0-1973 GCA_964461355.1 uncultured Pseudomonadales bacterium
TTCTGAGCGCTCGCTGATTCAGACCATCGGTCGTGCTGCACGTAACCTGCATGGCAAGGCGATTCTGTATGCCGATCGAATTACCGGGTCGATGCAGCGCGCGATGGATGAAACCGAACGGCGGCGGCAGAAACAGATCGCCTTCAATACCCTGCATGGCATCGTGCCTAGGGGCGTGCAGAAGCAGATTACCGATATCATGGAGGGAGCAGTGCCCGGTTCCGGCGGTCGCAGGCGCACCACTCAGGACAAGCGTGCCGAACAATCCCCGCCGCTGGCGAGTTTCGCCGATCTGGAAGCGCAAATTGCTGCACTTGAGGAGCAAATGTACACTCACGCGCGAAACCTCGAGTTTGAGCAGGCGGCTGCGCTGCGTGACCGGATTGCGGCGTTGCGCGAGCAGGAGCTGGATCGGTAGCGAGGCGGCACATTGAATCAACGGGAAGTGGTATGAACGGTGAGCGATCCTCGGTAATGGATGCCGGGGAGGAGTGGGCAGGCACCTCGATTGGGGTGATCGGTCTTGGTTATGTGGGATTGCCTCTGGCGGTTGCGTTCGGGCAGCAGTTTCCCACAGTGGGTTTTGACATCAGTGTTGCACGCGTGTGTGAGCTGGCCGAGGGGGTGGATCGCACCCGGGAAATCAGCCCGGATCATCTCAAACAGGCGCCCTTGCTGCATTTTTCTTCTGATCCGGCGGCACTGGCAGATTGCTCCATCTATATCGTTGCGGTACCGACGCCGATCGATGCGGCGCAGCAACCGGATCTTGGGCCTTTGCTCAGTGCTACCCGGCAGGTGGCTCAGGTACTTAAGCCTGGCGATCTGGTGATCTTTGAATCCACCGTGTATCCCGGGTGTACCGAAGAGGATTGTGTGCCTCTGCTCGAGCAGGGGTCTGGCCTCAGCTTCAATCGCGATTTCTGTGTCGGTTACAGCCCCGAACGGATCAATCCGGGCGATCTTGAGCATTCGCTGGTCAATACCGTCAAGGTCACTTCGGGCTCAACTCCGGAGGCAGCACGGCGTGTGGATGCCTTGTATCGGAGCGTTGTGCGTGCCGGAACCTGGCCGGCCAGTTCGATCCGTGTTGCAGAGGCCGCAAAAGTGATCGAGAACACGCAGCGGGATCTCAATATTGCATTGGTCAACGAGCTGGCGCTGATCTTCCAGCGCATGGGGATCGATACCCAGGAGGTACTGGCAGCGGCCGGCAGCAAGTGGAATTTTCTGCCCTTCAAGCCGGGCCTCGTCGGGGGGCACTGCATCGGGGTTGATCCCTACTACCTGACCCACAAGGCCCAGGAGCTCGGTTATCGACCTGAAGTCATTCTGGCTGGTCGACGGATCAATGATGCCATGGGACGGCACATTGCCGAGCGCGTGGTGCAGGCCATGGTTCGACGGGGCATCAATCCCTGTACGGCTCGTGTGCTCCAGCTGGGTGTCAGCTTCAAGGAAAATTGCGCCGATATCCGAAATTCCAAGGCGGGCGATATTCTGACGACGCTGGCAGACTGGCAGATCAAGGCGGAACTGTATGATCCCTGGGTGGATGCCGATGAGGTGGAGCGTGCCTGGGGCGTTCGGCCTCTACCGGAATGGCCGGTGGGGCGTTTTGATGCGGTGATTGTGGCGGTTGCCCACGATGCGTTCAAAGCGCTTGATGATGCCCGCATACAGGCGTTGCTCTGTCCGGAATATGTATTGTTTGACGTGAAGGCGATCTGGCCGCGAGCCATGGTCACCGAGCGGTTGTAAGTTTTTCTCCTAGCCAAGAGAGATCGCATGCAGGTAACGGTATTTGGAACCGGATATGTCGGGTTGGTCACTGGAGCGGGGCTCGCCGATGTGGGGCATCAGGTGCTCTGCGTGGACGTCGATCGTGACAAGATTGCCTGTCTCGAGCGCGGAGAGATCCCGATCTATGAGCCAGGACTCGATCAGCTGGTTGCGCGCAATGTGGCAGAGGG
>CAYWUD010000466.1:0-1970 GCA_964461355.1 uncultured Pseudomonadales bacterium
AGTTCCTTATCGCTAGGACAATGCACACATACCTTTCTATTACATATCGTTCAGGCGCTTCGCTACAAAATAAAACCGAACAAGAAATAGCGCAAATGCTCTATGAAAAAGCAGCATCCGTATTTCAAGGTACAGAATTGACTACCCCGCCTAAAGCAACCGCCCTATCTCATCAACAAGGCTACTATACAGAGTTCAAGTATCTAGAAAAACAGGGCGATCGAGACAGTGAAATATATTATGCGAATTGGATAATAAGACAGGGCGGGAGGATTTTAGCGATTACGGCAAAATATCCTGAGAAACATCAAGCTATTGCTAAAAACCAGCTCGAAAAGGTGATATCAAGCCTCGAACTTCCTTCGGCTATACCCTAGAAAGAAAAAGCCTCCCTTGCCAGCAGAAACGTCGAAAAAGACATCATTACACACCCAAGACAATAAAAAGGCCGCATCTACGGCCTTTTTATCGTGATAAAGCGCGAAGCCTTAACCACAACACTTTTTATATTTCTTGCCACTGCCACAGGAACAGGGATCGTTACGCTGCGGCGTCTTCTCCAGCACCACGGTAGAAGGAGTATTGAGCACCGCATCCAGCGCGGCCAGCTCCTCGGAGCCCTCTTCATCCACACGGATAGTCGCAAACAGAGCATGCTGCTGCAGCATTGCCTCGACCTCGGCCTTGCGCGCTTCGCTGGTTACCACCAGCTCCAGCGGGTTGTCTTCGGTGCCCGGGCGAACGCTGCGCTTGGTCTTGAACCCCACACTGTGGAGTTTATCGCGCGGATCAACACGCCCCTTGAAAAAAAACTTCGACATCTCGGCCACCTGTTACAGAGAAAAAACCGCTCCATTCTACCAGAAAGCCCCGGGGCGCGCTGGCCCGAGGGCGACTGCGCCCCGTATACCGCATGACAGGTTCTGCCACGAACCTGATTAGCCGGCACCGGTACTTCGGGTCATTCGCAGTGCAAGGTCCGATCCACCGGCAACGCACCCCACGCCTGACAGGTCGGCATTACCTCAAGCGTGTTGACATTGACATGGGGCGGCAAAGTGGCCAGCCAGCCGATCATCTCGGCAATATCCTCGGCGCGCAGCGGCTGGGTATCGGCATACAGGCTGTCGGCCCGGGTCTGATCACCCTTGAAGCGCACCGTGGAAAACTCGGTTTCCGCCATGCCCGGCTCGATATTGGTGACACGGATATTACGCCCGAGCAGATCGGCGCGCAGGCCGCGGCTGAAGTTCTGTACAAAGGCCTTGCTGGCGCCATAGACGTTGCTGCCCGGATAGGGCCAGTTGCCAGCGGTCGAGCCGATATTGATGATCTGGCCGCGATTGCGTTCAACCATGCCCGGCAGCACCCGGTGAGTCACGCGCAGCAAACCGGTGATATTGGTCTCGATCATGCAAAGCCAATCCTGGCTGTCGGTAGCCTCGAAGGACTGCAGCCCCAGTGCCAGACCAGCGTTGTTGACCAGAAGGTCAATCGTCTGAAAATCCTCGGGCAGCGCGGCAAAAAAGGCTTCGATCGCATCGGCCGAGCGCAGATCCAGCGCCCCGTAGTGCACCGGCACCGCGAGCTCGGCCGCCAGAGCCTCAAGCGCTTCGAGCCGGCGCGCGCCCAGCACCAGTTGGTAGCCGGCAGCCGCCAGCCGGATCGCAGTGGCACGACCGAAACCCGAAGAGGCTCCGGTGATCAGGGCGGTTTTCGGGGCTGCACGCATGGGGACTCTACTCTGGTGGAAAAAAATGGTGCCCCCAGCCTAAAACAGCCCCCGCGTAACACCAACCCCGAATAGACCTATGCAGGGAGTCCGGGCAGTTCAGGCGCCATACAGACGCTCGCGCCAGTCTTCAACGCACCCGCTGCTCAGACGCCGTTCCAGCGTTCGACGCCAGCTCGCCCCCAGCGGTAACGCCAGCGCAGAGCTCAAGACCTCGGCATCCAGACAGGGGGTATAG
>CAYWUD010000467.1:0-281 GCA_964461355.1 uncultured Pseudomonadales bacterium
CGGAAGGTACTGAAGGCCATGGCGATCTCGGGACGCTGGTTCGCTTCCATGATCAGGGCCTGCATCACCCGCGCCAGTTCCTCAGGGGAGCGGCCGAGCTGATCCTGCAGCACGTATTCGGCACCGGAGACGTTACCCAGGCCCGGGATGGCGGGCGGCGAGAAGGCGCGCACATTGGCTTCACCGATACCGGCGAATTGCTGCTGGACCTTGCGTACGATCGCGTCCTGATATTCGCTCGGGTCGGTCCGTTCATCCCAGTGCTCCAGTACGGCAATACC
>CAYWUD010000467.1:291-1963 GCA_964461355.1 uncultured Pseudomonadales bacterium
ACGGTCATCACGTTGGCGACGCCCGGCTGCTGGTTCACGAGATCGGTCACCTTGCGCATCACCTCGCCGGTACGGTTCAGGGAGGCGCCATCGGGCAGCTGCACATCGATAAAGAAGGCGCCCTTGTCCTCCTGCGGGATAAAGCCGGTCGGCAGCAGCTTGGCGGTGAACCCGGTCAGTACCAGCAGTGCGACCAGCCCGATACCCACCACGACGGCACGGCGGATCAGCACGGCCACCCAGCGGCCGTAGTGGCCCGCCACCCATTCAAAGCCCTGGTTGAATTTGCGCAGCGGCAGAATCGGCTGGCCCTGTTCGGCGCTCGGGCGCAGCAATGTGGCGCACAGCGCCGGTGACAGGGTCAGTGCGTTGATCGAGGAGATCAGTACCGAAATACAGATGGTCACTGCAAACTGGTTGTACATCTGCCCGGTAATGCCCGGCATCATCGCCACCGGTACGAACACGGCCAGCAGCACCAGTGTGGTGGCAACCACCGGGCCGGTTACTTCCAGCATCGATTTTTTGGTGGCTTCGGGCGGACTGAGCCCTTCTTCATCCATGATCCGCTCGGTGTTTTCAACCACCACGATCGCATCGTCCACCACGATACCGATCGCCAGTATCAGGGCGAACAGCGAGACGGTGTTGATGGTAAAGCCTGCGGCCAGCAGGACCGCAAAGGTACCGATCAGGGAGACCGGGATGGCAATGGCCGGTACCAGCGTGGAGCGGAACTTCTGCATGAAGATCCAGACCACGAAAATCACCAGGGCGATCGCCACAAACAGGGTTTCGACCACCTCGGCAATGGAGGTTTTGATAAAGCGGGTGGTGTCGTAGAGGATGTCGTATTCGATATCGTCGGGGAAGTTCTGCTTGAGGACATCCATCCGTGCGCGGACTTTCTCGGCTACATCCAGTGCGTTGGCATCGGGTAGCTGATAGATCGCCAGTACCACGCCGGGGTTGTTGTCGATTTCCGAGAACCAGTTATAGGCCGCAGAACCGAGTTCGATGCGCGCCACGTCCTTCAGGAAGACGCTGGTGCCATCGGGGTTGGAGCGCAGGATGATCTGTTCGTATTCCTTCGGGTCGCTCAGGCGGCCCTTGGCCTGCAGGGTGTACTGGAAACGGGTGTCGGCGGGCGAAGGCGCGGCACCGATCTGGCCGGCGGCGACCTGCACGTTCTGCTCATTCAGCGCGGTCTGGATATCGGCGGTGGTGATCTCCAGGCTGGCCATACGGTCGGGGTTGAGCCAGATCCGCATGCCGTAGTCCTGCCCGCCGAGGATATCGGCCTTGGAGACCCCGGGAATTCGGGCGAGATCGTCACGGATATTGATCGAGGTGTAGTTGGACAGGTACAGCGCGTCGTAGGTCTTGTTCGGTGAGGTCAGGTTGACCACCAGCGTCATATCGGAGGACTGCTTGTCGACCGTTACGCCGTTTTTGACCACATCGGCGGGCAGTTTCGGCGTCGCCTGGGTGACCCGGTTCTGCACGTTGACCTGGGCCATGTCGGCATCGGTACCCACCGCGAAGGTAACGGTCAGGGTGTAGCTGCCGTCGTTGGCGCTTTTCGAGGACATGTAGATCATCCCCTCGACACCGTTGACTTCCTGCTCGATCGGAATCCCCACCGACTCCTGTACTACCTGCGCGTTAGAGC
>CAYWUD010000468.1:0-1955 GCA_964461355.1 uncultured Pseudomonadales bacterium
GCGGGTCTCAAGCGCGGCGGCCAGGGCACGATCGCTTATCTGGGTGAGGGGGATTGTGGCCAGCCGGGCGGCATCGGCCTTCATTTCGGGCAACAGCGTTGTTTCGATCCGCTGCTGCATCTGTTCGAGGGTATCGAGGCTACGTTTGAGACTGAGATACCAGGGGCGCTTGTCGGCACGCTTCCAGGCCGCCGGTTCGCAGGTGTCCGCCAGCGTCGTGATCGGGCGGCTCTGCAGCAGATAGAGCCGACCGTCGGCCAGGGTCCATTCGAGATCCTGAGGCGTACCGAAATGCTGTTCCAGTCGCTCGGCCAGGGCAAACACCGCCTGCAGCTGCGCGGGCGTCAGCGGTGCCCGGTGCTGCTCGGACGGGCTCAGCGGATGCAGCGCGAGTTCCGCGCCTGTGGGACGCAGCGCCTGCAGGTGCGTGGTCCGGTGGTGCGTGATCGGCGTGCCGGTGTGGCGCTCGAGTTGCCAGCGGTCGGGCTCGAGGGTGCCGTCCACCAGGGCCTGATTCAGGCCATAGACCGCTTCGATGGTGCAGTGTGCAGGATTCTGGGGACTTTGCGAGAAGGCCACCCCGGAGACTTCGCTGTCGATCATCGGCTGGATCAGGACCGCCATGGCACTCTGGCCAAGGTCCAGCTTGAGTTCGTGCCGGTACAGCAGCGCGCCATCGGACCAGAGCGAGGCCCAGACCCTTCGGACATGCTCCAGCAGCGCTGCCTCGCCGCGACTGTTGAGAAAGGAGTCATGCAGACCGGCAAAGGAGGCGCCGGCCTGATCTTCCTGTGGCGATGATGAGCGTACGGCCAGAGGACGATCCTGCCAGTCGGCGGGCAGGGTCTGCAGCACCGTGCCAAGTTGCGGCGGCAACGGCGTGGTCAGAAACAGCGAGCGGATGCGCTGCGCCGTGTCCCAGAGCTCTTCCCAGCGCAGTTCAGAAAGCGGCAGACGCTCGAGTTCAAGGCCGATACGGGTGAGCAGGCCCGATTGCCGGAGCATTGCCCGGTATGCCTCCGTCGTCAGGCAGAAGCCATCGGCGACCGGAACGCCCTGACGCCCGAGTTCGGCCAGTCGTAGCGCCTTGCTGCCCACCAGTCCCCGGTGCTCGGCGGACAGCGCGCTCAGGGGCAGCAGCCAGCTCATGATGTGTGCTCCGAAGCCGGTTGCAGCCTCAGGGTGGCGACATCCTGAAACCGGCTGACCAGATCGTAGTGTGTGACCCGCACTTCGATCAGTGCGGTACTGGGGGCCTCGAGAAATGCGGCCAGATGAGGGTGCTTGGCCAGAAACAGGGGGCTGTAGCGGGCGCTTTCGGCTGCGTCGAGGACGCGTGCAGCCCCCTGTGCGGTGACGGCCAGAGCCTGCTGCAGATCCAGACTGCGGTTGACGGCCGAGTGGATCAGCAGAGCCACTTCGGGCGTACGCAGCAGATTCCGGTATTTGCGCGTGCTTCTGGGGGTGCAGAGATAGAGGGCGTGCAGATCGGCGCTGGCCGCAAAGCAGACCAGACTGTTGTGCAGCCGTTCGCCATCACGGGTGGCCAGTGCGGCGAATGACTGCTCGGCCAGTAAACCGGCCACACGGGTCTTGAGTTGCTCGAGTGCGTTCATGGCACAACCGCCTCGCCCGGATAAGGCTCCTGATAGGTTTTAGCTTAGTGCTGCGCGGGCGTCCGGGCTAAAAGCGATAGCCTACCTCGATGCTGTACTGCTCGATCTGAAGCGGCTGGTGACTGCGGCTCAGGTCGATCTCGCGGTCGAGGTACTGGTAGCCGCAGCCGATATCCCAGCGCTCATCCAGGGCGTGGGTCAGTTGCAGGCGGTATTTGCGGTAGCGCTCGCTGCCAAGTCCCAGGCTCAGGTGGCCGGCCAGCTCGGTGCGCGGGCTGAAGCGGTAGCCAAGGCTGAGGTCGGCGACCGGCAGATAACCGCTATCGCGCTCGCTTTGCC
>CAYWUD010000469.1:0-1948 GCA_964461355.1 uncultured Pseudomonadales bacterium
GCTGAGCAGGTGATGTGGGTGCAGCAGGCCGGTGCCAGTCGCGCGCGGCTGATTCTTGATCCGCCAAACCTCGGGCCGGTGGATGTCGAGCTCAAGATGCAGGGTGAGCAGACCAGTATCGTGTTTCACAGTCCGCATCAGGCGGTACGGGATTCGATTGAAAACAGTCTGCCGAGACTGCGTGAAATGATGGCCGAGCAGGGGATCAACCAGCTGAACGTCAATATCTCCGGTGGTCAGTCGCAGGAGCAGCGCTCTTCAGCCCGAGACGAGTTTTTTGCTGGCGGCCAGGGCTCGGGGGGTGACAGGAATGGGGTTAGCGGGGAAGATAGCGCCTCAGCCAGGGTTGAAGCGATGACGATTGGACTGGGTCTGGTCGATTACTATGCCTGAGTGTTACGTCGTTTTTTAACGCCGTTTGGAATATTCGATCCTGCTACCCTATAACCAACTGCAATTTACATCGAGGGATATGTCATGGCAGACGAAGAGCTCCAGGTAGAAGAAGAGGGCGGTGCTGGGAAGAAGAAAAAGCTTCTGCTGATCATCGGCCTGGCTCTGGTATTGCTGGGTGGCATAGGCGCCGGTGCCTTTTTCTTCCTCGGTGGTGACGACAGTGCTGAAGAGCCGGTGGCCGAAGTCGGCCCGCAAGCGGCGCAGTATCTTGAACTCAAGCCACAGTTTGTCATCAACTACGACGTTGCCGGGCGCGATCGCTTCATGCAGGTCTACATCACGCTGATGAGCCGTGATGCCGATACCATCGCGGCCGTACAGCAGCATATGCCGCTGATTCGGAACAATCTGGTGTTGGCGATGGGGGCGCTCGAGTTTGATGCCTTGCGCACCCCCGCCGGGAAGGATCAGTTACGCGATACCGTCAAGCAGGAGATCAACGCCATTCTGAAGCAGGAAACCGGTCAGGAAGGCGTGGAGTCGATTCTCTTTACCAATCTGGTCATGCAGTAAGGGTGATTTATGCAGGATCTTCTCTCTCAGGATGAGATCGATGCCCTCCTCCACGGGGTGGATGACGGTGATGTCGATACCGAGGCCGAAGAGAGTCCGGATGGCGTCTCGTCCTATGATCTGACCAGCCAGGATCGTATTGTCCGTGGGCGCATGCCCACCCTGGAGATGATCAACGAACGATTCGCCCGCTATGCGCGCATCAGCCTGTTCAACATGATGCGCCGTAGTGCCGATGTTTCGGTCGGCGGGGTTCAGGTGATGAAATTCGGCGAGTATGTACACAGTCTGTACGTGCCGACATCGCTGAACCTGATCAAGATCAAGCCGTTGCGTGGCACTGCGCTGTTTATCCTCGATGCCAAGCTGGTATTTCAGCTGGTGGACAATTTCTTCGGTGGTGACGGCCGTCATGCCAAGATCGAAGGGCGTGAATTCACCCCGACCGAGCTGCGTATCGTGCAGATGGTGCTCGAACTGGTGTTCCAGGACATGAAGGAAGCCTGGGCCGCAGTGATGAAGATCAACTTCGAGTACGTCGGATCCGAGGTCAACCCGGCGCTGGCCAATATTGTCAGTCCCAGTGAAGTGGTGGTGGTCTCGACCTTCAATATCGATCTGGACGGCGGCGGCGGGGCGCTGCAACTGACCATTCCCTATTCGATGATCGAGCCGATCCGCGAAGTGCTCGATGCCGGCGTGCAGAGTGATATCGATGATCGCGATGAGCGTTGGGTGAAGGCGCTGCGCGAGGATATTCTGGGTGTCACGGTTCGTGCCGATGCCACGCTGGCGCGGCGCAAGATGACGCTGCGCCAGGTGATGGAGCTCGATGCCGGCGACATTATTCCGGTTGATATTCCCGAAACGCTGGTGCTGCGTGCCAACGGTAGTCCGTCCTTACGCGTGAAACTCGGTCGCACCTAGGTAAATCTGTCTCTGCAGGTGTTTGAACCGATTCCGCGCCCGCGTTGATGCT
>CAYWUD010000470.1:0-1947 GCA_964461355.1 uncultured Pseudomonadales bacterium
ATCTCCCTGGCGTAACCGGGCTACGTAATCGGGGTTGGCGATAAAGGGCCGACCGATCGCGATCAGGTCAAAACGTTCCTCGGCCAGAGCCTCGCTGGCCATTTCGGCCGTGTAAGAGCCGACACCGACCAACGTTTTGCCGTAGTGGCTGCGCAGATAAGCCGACATCGTCCCATCCAGATAGTCATACTCGGCGCTGTCATCAAATGCGCCTACATGCAGATAGGCCAGATCGCGCGACTCAAGCTCGTTCAGCAGGTAGTCAAACACGGCGCGATCGCGGGTATCGCCCTCAAGGTGCACATAGGCGCCAGGGGACAGGCGAAGCGCTGTGCGCTGGTTACCGATACGCTCGATCACCGCATCCACCACCCGCAGGGCAAAGCGCGCCATGTTCTCAGGGCTGCCGCCGTATTCATCACTGCGGCGGTTGCTGTCATGGTGCAGGAACTGATCGATCAGATAGCCGTTGGCGCCATGCAGCTCAATACCGTCAAACCCCGCTTCAAGGGCATTGGCCGCGGCTTGAGCGTAATCGGCAATCAACTGCTCAATCTCTTCACGCTCGAGCGCCTTGGGCGTTTGGTAGGTCAGCTCACGCGCCCTGGGTACAGTCCCTTCATAGGCGATCGCTGAGGGTGCCAGCACCTCACCGCCACCAAAAAAGTGCGGATGGGCGACGCGGCCTGCGTGCCAGATCTGGGCAAAGATCTTGCCGCCGTTCTGATGAACGCGGTCGGTGACAAGGCGCCAGCCCTTGATCTGCTCCGGCGTAAAGAGGCCCGGCACATTGGGGTACCCCTGACCATCGGCGCGAATCACCACCCCTTCGGAGACGATCAGGCCGGCTTCGGCGCGGCGGGCATAGTAGGCGGCCATCGCTTCGGTCGGCACCCGCTCATCGGTTGCCATACAGCGGGTCAGGGGCGCCATCAGAATTCGGTTGTTGAGTGTCAGCGCTTCGTTGAGCACATAGGGTTGCAGCAGGTTATCAGTCATCTCAGGCAGCTCTTTGTTGAATGTCCGCTCAAGATAACGAGCCTTGAATGATCATTCAAGAACTATTTGAACGATCATTCAACTTTGACTTTGAACGGCTGCATGCGGCCCGTATAATCAAGGCTACGCCTGCTGTAACCTGTGAGCCTGCCCATGAAAACCGCCAGTTTCGATCGCAAGGAAGTCCTGCGCTCTGCCATGAGCGCCTTTGTGCAGAAGGGCTATGGCAAAACCAGCATGCAGGATCTCACCCGGGCAACGGGCCTGCATCCGGGCTCGATCTATGCGGCCTTTAGCAATAAGCGCGGTCTGTTGCTGGCGGCGATCGAGCAGTACAACCGGGATAAAAGTGCCGAATTCAAAGCCTTTTTCCCCGGTAGTGCCGCCACGCTGACCGAGCTTAAAAACTACCTCGACCACATCGTGGCCGAGTGCACCAGCTGTGAATCGGGCCAGGCCTGCCTGTTGATGAAGGCGCTGAGTGAAGTGATGGATCAGGATCAGGAGGTCCAGGCCGTTATCAGCCAAAATCTGGCCGACTGGCAGCAGGCGATAGGCGCTCAGTTCGAACGGGCCAAAGCCCGGGGTGAGCTGCCCGAACACAGTGACAGTGCGCATCTGGCCCGTTTCTTCTGCATGGGCATCTTTGGCCTTCGAACCTTTTCCCATACCCAGCAAAAAGCCGACGTGCTGCAACAACTGGCCGACCAGCTGTACCGATCAGTCTGCGCTCAGTAGCAGTAAAGCCTGGCTTAAACCTCCTACTGGCCGATAAATGCCGGCATGGCGCGCTCCCGCTGGTCTTAACTGAATCCAGAGCCCTATTCCACTGACTCTGGAGCACTCGATGGCCATCCGACTCAGCCTTGGCGCCCTGTTACTGTGTTTAGCCGGATGCACCAGTGCACCCAAGGGGATAGAGCCGGTCGAGCCCTTTGTGCTGCAGCG
>CAYWUD010000471.1:0-1944 GCA_964461355.1 uncultured Pseudomonadales bacterium
GATCAGCACCCAGGGGAAACCGCTCGAGATACCGAGCACAAAAACGGCCAGTACGCGTCGGTCGAGGTAGCAGCGCAGGGCTTCGGAAAAGGAGCGGGCGTGGGGCATCGGTCTCTCGTGATGGGGCGCTCTAGGCGATCTGCCAGCGGAAACGGGCCAGATCGATGCGGCCCTCGTCGAGTTCGACACCTTCAGCCTGCAGGCGCTCGGCCTGAGTGCGGTAGCGCGGGCTGCCTTCGGTAAAGGACAGGCGGCCCTTGCTGTTGATCACCCGGTGCCAGGGCAGGCCGCTGCCGGCGGGCAGCTGAGCCAGAATGGCGCCGACAGCACGGGCCTGCTGCGATGCGCCGGCCATGCGGGCCAGCTGGCCATAGGTGACCACGTGGCCGGCCGGTATCTGGCTGAGGATCTGCCAGACCCGATTGTGAAGTGCATCGCTCAGTTGCATCGCCTGTATCGGTCTTTCAAGAAGGATTTCGGCCCGCTATCGTAGCGAATCCCCCGATTGCTGTCTGCCCGAGGTTGTCTGTCGTGCTGCGTTCCGGATGTCTGTTGTTGACCCTGCTCTGTGCCATGCCGGTGCTGGGCGATCTGATCTATATGAAAAACGGTGATCGCCTGACCGGTACCATTCAGTACCTTGACGGTGTGCGGCTGGTGCTCAAGACCGATTATGCGGCGGCGATCGGGCTCGACTGGAGCCAGGTGGCCGAACTGCACATGCGCCGCGAGATGATCGTCAAGCTGCAGGATGGCTCGCGCCGGCGCGGGGTGCTGGCGGTGGGCGAGTCGGGCAAGCGTATTCTGCTCGATGGCGCCGAAGTGGCGGGACTGGTACAGATCACCGACATCCATCAGATGTTTGCTCCGCCCAAGCGCGAGTTTGCGCCGCGCTGGAGCGGTTCGGCCGAGCTCAATGCGAAGGCCGAAAGTGGCAGCAGCGACACCGAAGAGTTCAAGGGCAAGCTCAATCTGGCCTACAGCAGCGGGCGCAACCGCCACCGGCTGGAACTTTCCAGCGAGCAGGAGCGCAAGCACGATGAGCGCACCAAGGACCGTTTTCAGACCAGCTACCAGTTCGACCATTTTCTCGATCGGCACTGGTACAACTCCAGCGGCTACCAGTACAACCGTAACCGCTTCAAGGCGCTGCAGCGACGTCATGCGCTGGCCCAGAGTATCGGCTACAGCTTTTTCGATAACCCGGTCGAGCACTTCTATATCGAAACGGGCCTGAGCTATACCGAGGAAGACTTCGAGTCCGGTGCCGAGATCCGCGATTTCGGTTTGCGCTGGGCGCTGGGATATCGGCGCCAGTCGCCACTGGAGTGGGTCGGCTTCTACCATGAACAGCTGGTGCTGATGCCGCGTTTTCGCGGGCAGAATGCGAGTTTCTCGGTGGAGACCGGCCTTGAGATCGATCTGCCGGGTGCAAGCTTTCTCAAGCTGTCGCATGAGTGGGATTATGATCGCCGGCCCGATGAGGGCGAAGAGCGCCGCGATGCGGTCGTACGTCTGGGCGCCGGAGTACGCTGGTAGAGGCTGCGTAAAGCTGTGTCAGCTGACTTGAGTTGTGCCGCGGTGCCCCCATTAACAGAAGTACTGATCAAAGGAGGGCGTTATGCCGGTACTTGCTGTGTTATTTGCGCTGATTTTCACCATGACCCTGCTCGAGGCCGCGGTGCTGATCGGCGTGGGCGGGGTGATCGGGCTGTGGCCCACCCTCGGCCTGATTTTTCTGACCGCTTTTCTGGGCGCGCACCTGCTGCGCCAGCAGGGGCTGAGCACGCTGTTTCGCGCGCGCCAGCGCATGCAGCAGGGGCAGCTGCCCGCGCGTGAAATGGGTGAGGGCATTATTCTGGCGATAGGTGGTGCACTGCTGCTGACGCCCGGCTTTATCACCGATGCCATCGGTCTGTGCTGCCTGTTGCCGCAGACCCGTCA
>CAYWUD010000472.1:0-1943 GCA_964461355.1 uncultured Pseudomonadales bacterium
CAGTCGAGCGGTAACGGTCGAATCCCCTGGGCATAGGGTGCCAGCAGTGCATGGCTGATACAGGCGACCAGGCGTACCAGCACCAGAGCTGCCAGCGCCCCGAGGAGCAGCTGTCGGTGCAGGTCGCTGGGCGCTTTGCTAAGGATCAGCACCAGTGCGGCGCCCATCACGAACAGGCCGATGCGAATCAGGTCGAGCAGTGAAGAGAGTGCCAGCAGCAGCAGGCGATTGCCCCAATGCGGGGAGCTCGAATCGCCAATGCTGTGGCCCAGGGTGGCCAGCCGCGCGCCCAGCAGGCGTTCGGCAACGAGGCCCGCGCAGAGGGCCAGCGCCAGTGTCCAGAGAAAGTCCGGCCAGCCTCCGGCCTCGGCAAAGCGCGCGGCAAATTCACGGCGCTGTTCCGGCAGCTGTTCGAGTGCCCGCTCAAGCTCCTGCAGGCGCAGGTTGAAGCGTTCGGTTTGCTGGTGCAGCAGGCTGATATCGCCCGAGCGCCCGGGTTCCAGTGCTTCCTGATTGAGCTTTTGCAGCAGCAGCGCGCGGGCTGCCTGATCATCCAGTGTGGCCAGCTGTTCGGCAGGTGAGGGCTGGGCCTGTAGGGTAGGTATCCAGAGCAGGGTGCTCAGCAGTAAACACAGCAGTCGATGCATGGGCTTGGGTTCTATCGTGGGTGACAAAGAATGCGTGAGCGCGTGTTCAGTAGGGACTGACATCCTGGCTGAGCGCCAGCCAGCCGCGTACGATGCGGTAGATCAGCCAGATCCAGGAGAGGCCGAGGATCGGGTAACCGATAATCGCCAGCAGGACGGTAAATACCAGCGCCGAACCCAGCACCAGCCAGAACAGGCTCCACCAGAAGGTGCGGATGATCCAGGTGTAATGGCCCCAGAGCATGGCGTCATGGCACTGGCTGCGGTTGAGATAGGCCACCAGCGCAGAGATCAGCAGCGGAAAGCCGGTGAACAGGGCCACGACCATCAGGGCATAACTCAGATGCGCCGGGGTTCTCGATTCCATGGAGGATGCTCCTTGCGTAGGGATTTGCTCTGCGTGCAGGATAAAAGATGGCGTGGTTCGGGTACAGCTAAGCTAGAAAGCAGAGTCTCAGGGAGTTTTGAACGATGTCCGAAGCATTACAGCAGCTGCTGCAGGTTTTGCAGCTCGAGCGACTGGAAGCGGATCTGTTTCGTGGTCAGAGCCAGGATCTTGGCCTCAAGGCGGTGTTCGGTGGTCAGGTGATGGGCCAGGCTCTATCTGCCGCCTGGCAGACCGCCCCCGAGGGACTCAGCGTGAACTCCTTTCACTGCTACTTCCTGCGTCCGGGGGTTGTCAGCCAGCCGATCATCTATCAGGTCGAGCGTCTGCGCGATGGGCGCAGTTTTTCTACCCGGCGGGTGGTGGCCATTCAGCACGGCCGGCCGATCTGCAATATGGCGGTGTCTTTCCAGACGCCGGAGGAAGGGTTCGAGCATCAGGCAACCATGCCCGATGTACCTGGGCCCGAGGAGCTGACCTCGGATCTTGATATCACCCGCAGTCTGGCCGAATACCTGCCGCTGAAGGCGCGCGAAAAACTGACCGCCGAACGGCCGATCGAGATGCGTGCCATTGATCCGGGCAATCCGCTGGCGCCCAAGGCGCGACCGCCGCAGCGTTATGCCTGGCTGCGTGCCTCTGCGCCGCTGCCGGAACAGAACGCTGCGCACGCCTATCTCCTGGCCTATGCCGCCGATTACAATTTTCTCATCACCTCGCTGTATCCGCATGCGCGCACCTACTGGTCACCGGGTATGCAGGTTGCGACGCTGGATCACTGCATGTGGTTCCATCGTCCCTTCCGGCTGGATGACTGGCTTTTGTACGTGATCGACAGCCCCAGTGCGTCGGGTGGACGAGGCTTTGTGCGGGGGCAGATCTTTACCCGCAGCGGCGAGCTGGTGGCGTCA
>CAYWUD010000473.1:0-1941 GCA_964461355.1 uncultured Pseudomonadales bacterium
TGTGCTGTATGTGCGCCCCAAGCAGAAATAATGCCGTTCTTCCCATAAAAAACGCCCGTTAACGGGCGTTTTTTATGGGCCGGTTATCAGGCGCGAATGCGCTGATCGGCGTCGGCTTCCTGGGCCTGTTCGAGCAGCGCTGCGGCGTGTGCCAGGCTGTGTTCGGTCAGCTGTTCACCCGCGATCATCCGCGCCAGTTCGGCAATGCGCTCTTCTCCTTCAAGGCGGCGCACCTGGCTGTGGGTGGTGCGGTTACCTTGTAATTTATGTACATGCAGGTGGCAGTGGCCCTGAGCGGCGACCTGAGGTTGGTGGGTGACGCAGAGCACCTGACCGCTGCTGGATAATTGCCGCAGCAGACGCCCGATCTTTTCAGCGGTCGGTCCGCCGATACCGACGTCAACCTCATCGAACACCAGCGCCGGGATAGCAGCCGTCTGTGCGCAGATCACCTGGATCGCCAGGCTGACGCGCGAGAGCTCGCCGCCCGAGGCTACGCGACTCAACGCCTGCTCCGGGTGGCCGGGGTTGGTCATCACGCGAAACTCCACTTCTTCCTGGCCGCAGGGGCGGGCCTTGTTGTCGCCATAGGCGAGCAGGGCGATGTTGAAGTAGCCGCCGGCCATTCCCAGAGCCTGCATATGTTCGGTAACCGCCCTGGCCAGGCTTTTCGCAAAACGCTGGCGCTGCTTGCTCAGTTTCTCGGCAAGTGCGCGGTAATCCTGAGCTGCCTGGCGCTCCTGAGTCTGGAGTTCATGCAGCTGGTCATCACAGGCGTCAAGGCCCGCCAGTTCGGTGCTGAGGGCGTTCAGGTGTTCGGGCAGTTGTTCCGGCGGGCACTGGTGTTTGCGGGCCTGCTGGTACAGTGCGCCGATACGCTGCTCGACTTCCTGTAGGCGCACCGGGTCGGCTTCGAAGCCATCTACAAACCGGTTCAGGTTGTGGCAAAGCTCTTCGAGCTGAATACGGGCGGAGCCGAGCAGCTCCGGAGCATCGGCAAGATCCGGGTGATGGCACTGCAGCTGGCTCAGCAGCTGCTCGGCCTGGCCGCACAGTGACAGCAGGCTGGGCTGATCGGGCTGTTCGCACAGATTCAGCAGTTGATGACAGTTATACAGATTCTGCTCGGCATGGCTGAGCTGCTGATGTTCGAGTTCGAGCTCTTCAAACTCGCCTTCTCTGGGAGCGAGCAGGGCAAGCTCCTCAACCTGATAGCGCAGGAGTTCGGCGCGTCCCTTGAGTTCGTTTTGCAGCTGTAGCAGCCGCTGGCGCTCCTGTGCCAGTTGGCGCAAACGCTGATAGCGCTGTTGCAGCTGTTCCTGCAGGGGCTGAGCACCGGCATACAGATCAAGGAGTTGGCGCTGATAGTCGGCCTGCAGCAGGCTGTGGTGTTCGTGCTGGCCATGGATATTGATGAGCTGCTGACCCAGTTCGCGCAATTGGGCCAGTGTGCAGGGTGTGCCGTTGATATAGCCGCGCGAGCGTCCTTCTTTACTGATGACGCGGCGGAGCAGGCATTCGCCACTGTCGTCGTCAAGATCCTGATCCTGCAGCCAGGTGATCGCCTCGGGATGCGGGTTCAGGGAAAAACGTGCACTGATTTCCGCCCGGTCGCAACCCGGGCGTACCCAGCTGGCATCGCCGCGGTCGCCGAGGGTCAGACCCAGTGCGTCCAGAATAATGGATTTGCCCGCACCGGTTTCGCCGGTGATCACGGTCATGCCGGTGTTGAAATCGAGTTGCAGCGACTTGACCAGGGCAAAGTTTTGAATGGCGATCTGCGTCAGCATGGGCGAATCCTCGGGCGGGTGCCGGGCCGAATGAAGCGGTTAAAATTTAACTGTGTATATATACAGGATTCTGTGGTTCGGCAAGATGAACACGACGGACGGAGTCGCTCGGGACTTGTTTGCATTGGGGCGTATTGTTATCTTGAAAGCG